>CAZEGG010000019.1:0-21260 GCA_964511755.1 uncultured Desulfobacteraceae bacterium
AGGTGGACCACGCCCTGATCGCAATGGCCAAGTGGTTTTCCGCTGAAATGGCGGTGCGATGTGCGGACGAGGCGCTCCAAATGCACGGAGGATACGGGTATTTTGATGAGTATAAGGTGCAGCGCCTTTACCGGGACGTCAAGATTCTTGAACTCTACGAAGGCACGAAAGAGATGGAAAAAACAATCGTTGCCAGGAGCATACTGGGATAAGAAAACGCTTCCTCTCCGAGCACCCCGTTCTTTTGGATCGAGGTTGATTTTCTTGGCTCACCAGAATTCTCGACTTCGTCGAGCTGCGGGTTCCCCCCTCTGATAAGTCACGAAAACACGGCGCCCTCCCGCCAGTCACTCCGAAAAAAGGACCTATCCCATATCTGCTTGAATGAAATCTTAAGCGTCAAAGTGCGCTTCAACCGGATGAACCATTTTTTTGTTTGAAAATGGCCCGAGAAGCATTAGATTATTGGTTGTGCGGGGTAGCCCTGCTCAAAATCAAGTTCCGGAGGTTTAGCATGCCCATCTATGAATTCAAATGCCGCGAATGCGGCAATGTTTTTGAACGCATTTGCTTCGCAGGAGACGATGAAAGCGATATAGCCTGCCCTGCCTGTGAGGGTAAAGGGGTAGACAAGCTCCTCTCTTGTTTCAGCTCCGTGTCATCAGGCTCAGAGCGCGGCCAGGCCCTCTCTTCTTCCGGGTGCACCCCAAGCGGCGGGTTCTCGTGAGCCGGATAACAGAGCGGCCGTGTGCCGCCCTTTCAATTGAAAACGTGCTCTCTGCACACAATGGACGAGATACACGCAGAAACAGAAAAGGAGGAGTCGAATGAGTCTCTGGGTTCTGTTGGCGATCGTTGCAGGCTGGGTTTTACTCCAGGCCTATGTCCTTCCAAAATTCGGGATTTCAACCTGAATGAAGTCGAGCTGCCAGGTTGGCAGCCCTGAATCCCCGGGCAAATCCCCATCTGCCTCGACAGAGGAAACAGAGAAATAGAGATCTGCCGTCTTGGCCGCAGGCGATTCCCCTCCGGCAGGGCGGCAGGCGTCATGAGTTACCGGGGCTTCCTCCCCGAGCGGCGGGAATCCTTTGGTGCTCACTCCTTCCGCATATGTGCGATGGCATCCCCTATTCTGCGGAGAAGGGCCAGGTCTCGTTTTCCCTTGACCTTCATGCTCCGGTGGTCTCCGATTTGCAAGTAATATAATTCCGATATCTTCAGGAGTCCCGAGGGACTTGTTTCAATCTTCCATGGGGTGTCAAGGGGCAGCGTCTTGTTGCGCAACGAGAGTATCCCATAGTTTATCTTAATTCCTCCCCGGCTCACCGCCACCTCACTGAAGCCAAAAAAAGGGCTGTTGAAAAACCAAATCACAATACCGGTCCAGGCCAGAAATACCAGGATATGTTTGAATTTTCCCTTAATCAAGGACCGTGTGAGAAAAAAGAGCACTATCCCCAGGGACAAGAGCATAATAGTGTTTTGGACGGGGAGGGATTTTATGACAAAAGTCTGGATTTCCATTGCCTTTGGATATCAGGAAAGCGGAGCGATGTCAATTTTCCGTGCGTGCGGGGAGCCTTTTCTTAGAAGAGGGGCGGGCATCGACGTGAGTGTGCGAAGAACCCAACAGGAACCCTCTCCTTCCCGGGGCATCTGAAGATAACAAAACGCCAAGCTTGAGAAATAATTCTCAACCTTTTCCTTGACACGGTCCATAACCTTTTGTAGAGTCCGGGCCAATTCATTTGACCCTCCAAACCACCCTGTAGGGGTGGGTCTGAGTTCGTCATAAGAAAACGAAGAGAATTGGTCGTCTAGGAGGATACACGGCTATGCCCAGGTCGAAAGTGTGTTTCATTCTTGCGTTGCTGATATCGATGGTTTCATTGGTTTCAACCTCTTATGCCAGAGAAGGGACGGGAGGTAAACATAGGATTCCTCTCATACCCGGTGCCGATACCGTCAATATCTCAGGGTTTATTCTGGATAATCACAAGGAACCGGTTGACCAGGTTCAGGTCACCATCACAGTCAACGGAAAAGAAGTGGATCACCTCGAGACGGCCCGCAACGGAAAATACGTGTCCCGGTTCCAGATCGAAAAAGGTGGAATCCAGTCCGCCACTATTCAAATCAAGGCCTACAAGGCCAGCTTTCAGGGAAAGACGCTTACCTTTAAGGGCAACGAGCTGGCAAACAAGGACAAAGACTATTACGTAAGCGAGGATATCATCCTCCACAGGGTCCTTGGTCCTGCCTTCTGGATCTCGACCGTGATTTTTGTTCTTGCCTACATTTTGATCGCCTTTGAACTGCTGCACAGGACCGTGGCCGCCATGATCGGAGCGACCCTCATGATGACCATATCCTATACCATCGGCACCATCGATCCGGCCTACCACATCTTCTCGTTTGAAAGGGCCATTGGATCAATTGACATGAACGTGATCTTCCTCCTTATGGGTATGATGATCATAGTGGGGGTGCTCAAACACACGGGGGTATTCCAGTGGTGCGCCTATTTCGCGTATAAGATGGCCAGGGGCAAAGTGTTTCTCCTGGCGATCTATCTCATGGTCTTTACTGCGGTTACCTCCGCCTTTCTCGACAATGTGACCACCATGCTCCTGCTCACCGGGGTTGCAATCGAAATATGCGTATCTCTCGACCTCAATCCCCTTGATATGCTCATCCCTCTGGTTATGGCCTCAAATATCGGAGGCACCGCTACCCTGATCGGCGACCCCCCGAACATCATGATCGGATCCTATTCGGGTCTGACCTTTGCAAATTTTCTGCTGGCCCTCGGTCTGGTCTGCGCATTGGCGTTAGTAGCGTTGATCATTTTCTCAAAAATTTACTGGGGCAAGGACTACGCACAGGCCAAGGTGACCAATATTGAAGAACACATCAAAACCCTCAAGGAGGAATACAAGATAACCGATCCCGCCCTTCTGGTCTATGGGCTGGCGGTACTGGGTTTTGCTGTTTTTCTCTTCCTGACGCACGGTTACTGGCACATGGAAGTCAGCATCGCCGCACTGATGGGTGCAGCCATCCTTGTGACAATCGCGATATTGACGGAAAAGGTCAACCTCATCCAGCTCATCGAAAAGGATATCGAATGGCCGACGCTGATGTTCTTCATCTTCCTTTTTATGATCGTTGGTGCGGTGAATGAGACCGGCCTTCTTGCCCTCATTGCAGATTGGATCCTGCATCTTTCACACGGGAGCTTTGTGATTTCGGTCAGTCTGATAATTTGGGTTGCGGCAATCGTCTCGGCCTTTGTGGACAATATCCCGTTCACAGCCACCATGCTTCCCATCGTTGCCTATCTCAGCCAGGTCATCCCCGGCGCGGGAGACCAGCTTTGGTGGGCCCTGGCACTGGGCGCCTGTTTCGGCGGCAATGGAACGATTATCGGGGCTTCTGCCAATGTGGTCACCATGGGTATTGCCGAGTCGCGCGGGTATCGCATCAGCTTTGCCGGATTCATGAAGAAGACGTTCCCATATATGGTGATCAGCGTCGCGATCGGGCAGGCATGGCTCCTCATCTTCCGGCCGCAGTAGGCGCGGAAATGTCCTGAAGATTCCCACACTGAAAAAGCCGGAGAGAAACATCCATGCTCCGGCTTTTATCTGTTCACCGGGCTGATTTTTTCGCTTCCAATTTGGCCTCCACGAGCTGCGTGTGACTGAGGTGGAGCAGGTTTGCCACCTTGTGAACCAGATAGTCCTCATGCTGATCGAGGGTTCCATCTGCGTAGGCAATTTCCCACATTTTTTCGGTGAGGTGGAGTTTTTCCTCGACAGAATAGTGCTGGTTTATGGCGTTGGTAAATGCCCAGAGGTCGATGCTCTCATCAAGTTCCTCACGCGACCTCTTGACAAGAGATTCAATCTCTTCATCGGAAAGATCATATTCCTGCCTGAGTATGTTGAGGAGGCGATCCCGCTCTCTATTGCCGAATTTTCCGTCTATCAAAGACATCTCAAGCAATAACGCGCACGCAGCAATCCGGAGGTCATCACCAGAGCCCCTCCCTGCGCCCTTGGCGCTATTCGCATCAAATTTTCCAAAGAATTTCTTTGCAATACTCAGCATTCTTGAACTCCTTCATTATTCATCTGCCGCTGAGACCTTCCGGCGTGATCTCTTCTTTTCGGCGATCCGCCGCTTGTGCTCAAGACGGCGTTTTCCTGCCGCCATGGAGGGCCTGGTCCATTTTCGGCTTTTCGGTCTTTCCGCTGCGGAGCGAATCAATGCCACGAGCCGCTCCATCGCATCCCGGCGGTTCTGCACCTGGCTGCGATAGCGTCTGGCGTCAATGACCAAAACTCCCTGCTCGTTTATCCTTCTCCCTGCCAGCCGGATGAGGCGCTGCCGCACACCCGACGGCAAAGAAGCGGAGTTGAGCAGATCGAATCTCAGCTGAACGGCGGTCGCTACCTTGTTCACATTCTGTCCGCCGGGTCCCGAGGCACGAATGAAACACTCTTTGATCTCATTCTCATCAATGGCTATCGCAGGGGTTATCGTGATCATGAAAAATCCTTAGAGCTTGGCAAAAAATTCCTGGAAATCCTTGATCACGGCCACCCTTGTGTCCACGGATGCATCATCTTTGAAGGAGAAGGTAAGCAGAAAGGTCATCTTATAATTCACAGCGGAGGTTTCGTACCGTCTCTCAGGAGTTACCTCTATCTCCTCCAATTCTTCATAGCCGATCTTCGCTTCGCCGGCCATTCTCCTCAGAATGAGATCGATGGCCTCTCGTGCATCTCCAGGAGATTCCACTTCTATTTCAATGCCGTACATCTTTTGAACCGCCTTGACGAGTTTTTCTCCCTTTACTTTAATTTTCATGTCGAACTCCTCCACTTCACAACCTCTTCCCTTCACGATGTTCGAAGAATGATGAATCGGCCATCGTCTTCAGCATATCCCATTTGCAGCAAGATTACAAAACATCCTTTTCCCCCTTGTCGTCCTGCCTGAAATGGTATACTTACAAAACAATGAATCGGGAGGCGCCACCTCCCTTGTCTCAGAGGAGTTTCACCTTGCTTTTCTACCTCATTCAGGGCGCTACACTGGCCTTGCCGGCCACCCTGATGCCTGGGCCTTTTCAGGCATTCCTGATTTCTTATGCCCTCAGAAACGGATGGAAACGCACCCTCCCGGCTGCGCTGGCGCCGCTGTTCACCGACGGCCCTGTCATCGTTCTGGTGCTGTTTGTGCTCACCAGAACTCCCCGATGGTCTCTGAGTATCCTCCATGTTGCAGGGGGCTTCGTGATTCTCTATCTTGCCTGGCGAATCTTTTACTCTCTGAAAGATCCTGCTCCACAACTCAGGCCGATGCCCGATGCAGCCAGGAAAACCTTTTTCGGCGCCGTGGCCATGAATATTCTGAACCCGAACCCCTACATCTTCTGGAGCGTGGTTGCAGGCCCCATTCTCCTTGAAGCATGGCACCGGTCAAGAAGTCTGGGTATCGGTTTTGTCTCCGGCTTCTACGGTACGTTTGTTCTGTGCCTTGCTGTGTTCATTATCATGTTTGGGTCCGTCGGGAGGGTGAACCCGAAAGTCAACCGGATATTGTGCAGCATTTCCGCTTTGGCGCTTTTGGGTTTTGGTTTCTATGAGCTTGCAACCGGCATAGCAAGGCTCGCAACTCACTTCCACTTAGAACTTGTTTCACTTCGGGCAATTATGCAATGATATCAGGTGAGAGCGCATCAAGATTCATGAGGGGAATAGGCTCCATGTCAAACAGACAGATCGCCGTCCGTAAACGAGCTGGAGGCAGGAAAATGGAACAGAACATCGCGGCATCCGAAATGATGACCATTCAGCTGAAGGGTGTTTTTAACAACTTGCCGGAGCCGCCGGAATTTGTCGAGGGTATCAGAAGAGCCCCGAAAAGGCACTTTTCCCTCTCACGGAGCGACACGGTCCTGGCCCTGAAAAATGCTCTCAGGTACATCCCTGAAAAATGGCACAAGACTTTGGCCCCCGAGTTTCTTGAAGAATTGGTGACCCGGGGAAGAATCTACGGCTACCGTTTCAGGCCGGCAGGCCGGATAAAGGGACGCTCTATTGATTCATACCGGGGCAAGTGCGTCGAAGGGTGCGCCTTCCAGGTGATGATTGACAACAACCTGGATTTTGACGTGGCTCTCTACCCTTACGAACTGGTGACCTACGGCGAGACCGGCCAGGTCTGCCAGAATTGGATGCAGTATCAACTCATTAAACGCTACCTGGAAGAACTGACAGAAGAACAGACACTTGTGGTGGAATCGGGACACCCTTTGGGCCTCTTCGCCTCCTCCCCCTCTGCGCCGCGCGTTATCATCACGAACGCACTGATGGTGGGGATGTACGATGATCAGGAGAACTGGCACCGGGCTATGGCCCTGGGTGTGGCAAATTACGGACAGATGACGGCGGGCGGCTGGATGTACATCGGTCCCCAGGGAATCGTCCACGGAACCTACGGAACGATCCTGAATGCCGCGAGAATAAAATTCCACCTGCCGGCGGGGAGAAACCTTTCCGGGCACCTGTTCGTGTCTTCAGGGCTCGGCGGCATGAGTGGAGCCCAGGGCAAGGCTGTTGAAATCGCGGGCGGCGTGGGGATCATCGCGGAGGTGGATTCCTCTAGGATCCAAACTCGTGAGGAGCAGGGATGGGTGAGCCGGGTGGTCGGCTCTCCGGAAGAGGCCTTCCGTATCGCAGAGGAGTCCCAGGACAAGAAAAAGCCCATCGCCATAGCGTTTCACGGGAATATCGTTGATCTTCTGCAGTATGCAGTGGAAGGAAACAAGAAGATCGATCTCCTCTCAGACCAGACATCCTGCCACGTGGCGTATGAAGGCGGCTACTGCCCCCGGGGATTGACATTCGAGCAGCGCACGGAAATGCTCAAGAGCGACCATGATGGGTTCGTGCGGATGGTGGACAAGTCGCTCAAGCGACATTTTGTGCTCATCAAGACCCTCGTCGACCGGGGCACCTATTTCTTTGACTACGGAAACAGCTTCCTGAAATCGGTCTTTGACGCGGGTGTGGCCGAAGTCTGCAAGAACGGAAGAGATCCCATAGACGGGTTTGTCTTTCCTTCCTACGTGGAAGATATTATGGGACCCATGATGTTCGATTATGGGTATGGACCGTTCCGCTGGGTGTGCCTGAGCGGAAGGCCTGAAGACCTGGACAAGACGGATCAGGCTGCCATGTCCTGTATTGATCCGGAACGCCGCTTCCAGGACAGGGATAATTACAACTGGATAAGGGATGCGAAAAAGAACAGGCTTGTAGTGGGAACTCAAGCCAGGATTCTCTACCAGGACGCCCTGGGAAGAATGAATATCGCCCTCAAATTCAATGAAATGGTACGCAATGGAGAAATCGGCCCGGTCATGCTGGGAAGGGATCATCACGATACGGGAGGAACCGATTCGCCTTTCAGAGAGACCGCCAACATCAAGGATGGGAGCAATATCATGGCCGATATGGCCACGCAGTGTTTTGCGGGAAACGCAGGCCGCGGGATGAGCATGGTTTCTCTTCACAACGGCGGCGGCGTGGGCATAGGCAAGGCCATCAACGGGGGGTTTGGCTTGGTCCTTGACGGCAGTGAACGAGTTGATCATATCATCCGGCTGGCGATCCCATGGGATGTGATGGGAGGTGTGGCGCGGAGGGCCTGGGCGCGAAATCAAAACGCTGTCGAAACCGCAGCCGCGTATAGCCTGGACCGGCAGGGCAAGGATCATATTACCCTTCCCTTTATCGCTGAAGAGGAGATGCTGGAAGAGCTGGTTTCGGAGCGATTGCCGGAATAAGGAGGAAATAATTCATGCCGGTGAAAAAGCAGATCATCGAATGCGTGCCCAATTTCAGTGAGGGGCGAGACCGGGAGACCATGGAGAGCATCGTGGAGCCGTTCAGGGCCTTCGAGGGAGTAAAGCTTCTGGATTACCAGGGCGACAAGGACCACAATCGCATGGTAGTAACGGTCGCAGGGGAACCGGAATCCCTCAAAAAGGCGGTTGTGGCTGCTGTAGGAAAGGCGGTAGCTCTCATCGATCTCCGGAAACACGAAGGACAGCATCCTCGTATGGGGGCTGTGGACGTAATCCCTTTCATTCCCATCCAGAATGTGAATATGACGGAAGCGGTCGAGCTGTCCAGAGATGTGGCAGTCCGGGTCTCGGAAACATATGACCTCCCTGTGTTCCTGTACGAGGAATCCGCCACGGCACCCCACCGCAGAAACCTTGCCGCCATTCGAAAAGGGCAGTTCGAAGGTATGGCAGAAAAGATGACTCAACCCGAATGGCTGCCTGATTTCGGCCCCGCCACTATTCACCCGTCGGCCGGCGCAACCGCCATAGGTGCGCGCATGCCTCTTGTTGCATTCAACGTCAACCTGGACACCGGAAGTCTTGAGATAGCAGATTCCATAGCGAGAAAGGTCCGTTTTATCACCGGCGGTCTCCGGTACTGCAAAGCCATCGGCGTGGAATTAAAGGACCGTGGGATCGTCCAGGTCTCCATGAATATGACGGATTTCACCAGGACCGCTCTCTACCAGTCATTGGAGCTCGTCAGGATGGAAGCCCGCCGGTATGGCGTCAGCGTGGTGGGGAGTGAAATCATCGGACTGGTCCCCATGGCCGCTCTCATTGACTGTGCAGTGTATTACCTGGGTATTGAGGACTTTTCCCCTGAGCAGGTGCTCGAATCGCATCTGATGGAATAAGTATCGATCCGATGAACGGCAATATCATTATCAAGAATGCTTCAGAAGTGGTCACCCCGAGCGGCTTCGCGTCCAAAAAAGGCCGGGAAATGGCCGAGCTCACGGTGATCCATGACGGCGCTGTGGTCATCGAAAAGGGACTGATCACCATGGTGGGAAGGACATCCGAACTTCCGGACCGCCCCGACCTGAAGACATTCGATGTTATTGACGCCAGTGGAAAGGCGCTTCTGCCTGGGTTCGTGGACTCACACACCCACTTCGTATTCGGCGGTTACCGGGCTGAGGAATTTTCCTGGCGGTTGAAAGGCATGGGTTACATGGATATCATGGCCCGCGGCGGAGGCATCGTCAGCACTGTGTCAGCCACCCGTGAGGCTTCCCTTGCGGAACTCGTGGCCTCCGGTCGGAAAAGGCTCGATTCCATGCTCTCGTTCGGCGTAACCACGGTGGAGGGAAAGAGCGGATACGGCCTGGACCGGGACACGGAAATACGGCAACTGGAAGCTATGGCCGAACTGGAACGCACGCATCCGATGGATATCGCGAAGACATTCCTGGGCGCTCATGCGGTACCGAGGGAATATACAGGCAGGACAGAGGAGTTCCTGAATTTTATCCAGGAGACGGTCCTGAAAGAGGTGGTGGAAGATGGACTGGCTGAATTCTGTGACATATTCTGCGAAAAGGACGTCTTTTCCGTGGATCAGTCCCGGCGACTGCTGCTCAGGGCCCGGGAACTGGGGCTGAAGCTCACGCTTCACGCGGATGAAATCGTGCAGTTCGGAGGGACGGAGCTGGCGGCTGAACTGGGTGCGGTTTCCGCGGATCATCTTCTCCACGCCTCCGAGCAAGGAATAAAGGATCTTGCAGATGCGGGTGTGGTGGCTACTCTGCTCCCCCTCACCGCGTTCAGCCTCAGAGAACCCTATGCCAGGGCACGCAGCATGATCGATCGCAATTGCGCTGTTGCGCTGGCAACCGACCTGAATCCCGGAAGCTGTTTCTCCGAATCCATTCCCCTCCTCTTCGCCCTGGCTACGCTCTACATGGGCTTGACGGTCGAGGAAGCAGTCACCGCCCTGACCATCAACGGCGCTGCGGCCATAGACAGGGCAGATAGTGTCGGCAGTCTGGACGTGGGAAAGAAAGGTGATGTGGTCATCCTCGAATTTCCCTCATACCGGTTCATTCCCTACCACATCGGAGTGAATACCGTGGAAAAGGTGATAAAGAACGGGTTGCTCGTGTTCGACAGGCTGAAGGCGTGACGGCGCAAACTCGCAAAGACAGTATATACGGCGCTGCTCCACTGAGGCTGAGGGAGAAAACCTTTTCTGGAGTGACTGGCGGGAGGGCGCCCTCTTTTCGTGACTTATCAGTGGGGGAACCCGCAGCGCGACCAAATCGAGAATGCGGGGAGGGCAGCTATCCCACGCTGATAAGTCACTGAAAAGACCAGCCCGGGAGACTCGGAACGGAAGGAATGACTTCCTCCCTCAGCCTCGTGATTCAACAAATTCGGGCTTCTCCGAACTCCCGAAAGGAGAAATTCAACATTGCTGAGCGAAATGAAGGTGACTGATTTACTGAAAAGAACCGCCTCCAGCGACCCGGTTCCCGGAGGCGGAAGCATGTCGGCCTTGGCAGCGGCTGTCGCGGCAAGCCTGGTGGAGATGGTGGCAAACCTGACAATCGGGAGGAAGGGATTCGAAGGCGTGGAGGAAGAAATGAAAACCGTTTGTCGAGAGGCTTCCCACTACCGGGAAAAGTTCACAGAGGCCATTGATCGGGATTCCGAGGCCTACGCGAAAGTGCTGGCAGCATTCCGGATGCCCAAGGACACAGAGACTGAAAAAGAGGTCCGCGCCCAGGCCGTCCAGGAGGCTTTCCGATCGGCTGCAGAAGTTCCCCTGTCCGTTGCCGAAGCTGTACTGGACTTTATGCCGCTCGCGCAGGCCGCAGTGGAAAAGGGAAACCCCAATGCATGCACGGATGGGCTTGTGGGCGTTATGATGGCGAGAACAGGTGCTCTTGGTGCACTCCATAATGTGAAAATCAACCTGGGGTCCATAAACGACAACACCTATGTCACGGCCATTTCCCGCCGGGTGCAGAAGATAGAGAATCTTGTCATTCAAATGGAACAGGAAGTTCTCGAAAAGGCTGCATCCCAACAAACTGAAATCTCCAGCAGTTGAAAGGAGTTAAATCAACCATGTACGACATCATCATCGTTGGGGGGGGTATCATGGGATGCTCCTCGGCTTATCACCTCACCGCGGCCGATAGCAACCTGAAGGTGGCGGTCATCGAACGTGATCTCACCTATTCGAAGGCTTCAACGACCCTCTCCATGGCCAACGCCCGAATTCAGTTCAGCCTCAAGGAAAATGTCCAGATTTCCCTGCATGCCCTGGACGTCCTGGAGAAGTTCGAGGAAAAGATGGCCGTTGACGACAACATACCTTCCATCTCCTACCGCCGTGAAGGGAACCTTTTCCTGGTGGACGAAGCAGCCCGGGCTTCCGCTGAACAGGCCTTTGCCTTGCAGAAAGGCCTGGGGTGTGACGTAGAATGGTGGACGCTGGAGGACATCAGGGAACATTTCCCGCTCTATGAACCGAAAGGCTTCATCGGAGGCACCTTCGGTCCCAAGGACGGCCATTTCGACGCCTACAGTGTGCTCATGGGCTACCGGGCAAAGGCCAGGGCCCAGGGAGCTCGATTTATCCAAGACGAAGTTGCGGGAATCTTCGCACAGGGAAAGCAGGTTGCCGGGGTAAAACTGCTTTCAGGGGAAACCCTTTCCTCCGGGATAGTGATCAACTGCACAGGCGCCTGGGCAGGGGACGTCGCGAAAACAGTCGGGGTGGATCTCCCGGTCTACCCGGTCAAACGACAGATATTTGCGCTGGACACCGCTGTCAAACCCGAATATCCGCTGCCATTGACCATATTGCCGTCCGGGCTCTACTTCAGGTCGGAAATCGGAGGTCTCATACTGTTGGGCAAATCCATGGAAGAAGATCCGGTAGGATACAATTTTTCCTGGGATGACAAACGTTTTATGGAACTGCTGTGGCCGGAGCTTGCCGAGTTTGTGCCCGCCTTCGACACCTTGAAGCTTGTCAGGGGATGGGCCGGACTGTACGCGGAAAATACTCTGGATGGCAACGCGATCCTCGGTGAGTGGCCGGAAATGAAGGGGTTCTACCTGGCGAACGGCTTCTCAGGACACGGACTCCAGCAGGGTCCTGCAGTCGGTCGTTACCTGTCTGAATTGATTACTGCGCAGACGCCCACGTTGGACCTCTCCATCTTCCATCCGGAAAGGATACTGGAAAACAGACCCCTGAGCGAACACGGGCTCGTCTGAGCGCTCCCTCTCGGGTAGTGGACGGGAGATAGGAGCCTGAAGGAAAAACCAGCTTTCACGTAACCTTGGCAGATCGGAAAATCCAAATGTCAAAGCTCAAATGTCAAG
The DNA here is from genome assembly GCA_964511755.1 of uncultured Desulfobacteraceae bacterium. Lineage (GTDB taxonomy): Bacteria > Desulfobacterota > DSM-4660 > Desulfatiglandales > Desulfatiglandaceae > B46-G9. Next base: position 12,269 of record CAZEGG010000019.1, read on the forward strand.
TGAAGTCCAAATGCCACAATGACAAAATATGTGGCAGCTCCCTGCCTGCCTCAACAACAGGCGACGAGGCAACGCAGATCGCGGCGAACTCTTCTCAGTAGTTTGGTCATTGGATATTTGGATTTTGAAATTTGACATTCAACGTGATCACAAGAGAAATCCTGTGTTCATCTTGAACCCAAACCCACTTGCAAGTCGCTAACTCCGAGTACAGGAGGTCATTTTTCTTTTTCAAGGAGGGCCAGGCGAAGGGTATTCAGCCCGATTATTCCTCCCCTTTCCTGGAGCATGGCCAAATCCCCGCTCATAGTCCAGGAGAAATACTTTTCAATCCCTTCCCCCATGGCGACTGCGTGCGCTTCTACGGTATAGCCGCATTCTGCAGGTTGCGGAAAACCCAGGATGCCAAGTACTACCCCTGTTTGGGCCATATCCCTGAAACCCGAAACAACGCGCAACGCCCTCTCTCGATCCAGGATATCCGGGAAGCCGCTCAGCCAACGGGAAAGATCCTCAGGATTCTGGGAAACCAGGCTTTGCCGAATCTCTTTTGCCCGGAGTTTGTTGAGCTTCCTGGTGGCGGCGCCTCCGGTAAACGTTTCGAGAACAGCCGCCGTCATGCCGTATTTTTCCAGCAGCTGGTGGATTACGCTCTCGAGAGTATCTTCATCCTCCCCCAGGATCTTGCTCCCGAGACGCCTGCGCAATTCATCCACAACGGGTTCCATGAGGCTGTCGGCCTCGGCCTTGCTCCCGGCCGTGGCTGCGACGCGGATCTTTATTTCCCCCGGTGAAGCCAGAAGGCCGACTTCCGGATTTTTTCCGGGTGCCATCAAGTCTCCCATGATTCGGTCGACAGCGCTTTCTCCCAGCCCGACGACCTTGAGGACCCGGTAGGAAAGAAGGTTGTCGACCAGATGAAAGCGCTCGCGAATCCAGGGCGTTACCGCATGCTGCATCAGATGTTTGAGTTCCCTTGGAACACCCGGCAGGGAAATGATGGGTTTTCCGTGAACTTCCGTGATGAAGGCCGGCGCCGTACCCACCGGATTCGGGACTGCTCTGCTCCCTTCCGGTACGTAGGCTTGTTTTCGATTGTTTTCCGGCATCTGGTAGCCGAATCTTCGAAACATCCCCTCGATCTGATTCATGAGATCCCGCTTGAACGAGAGGTCCACGGCTGCAACACCTGCAACGGCTTCTCTGGTCAGGTCATCTTCCGTAGGTCCGAGACCGCCTGTTGTCACAACAAGATCACACCGGTCAACTCCGTTTCGGAGGACCGTCATGATCTCGTCCAGGCGGTCACCGACCGAGGTCCGAAATCGAACTGAAATGCCCAAATGTCCAAGCTCCCGGGCAAGATATGCAGTATTCGTATCATCGATCTGGCCAAGCAGAAGCTCGGTCCCGATGGTGATCACTTCACAGGTGGGAGAAATGAATTTAGTCATAAATGGATCTACGACGCCGCTGCTTTTTTCCCATCAGAAGGCCGATCAGCCAGCCGCAGAGGAGGACAAGGGCTCCGGTGATAAACCATTTTCTTCGCTCAGAGGACCGCAGCTTTGCATTTTCATCGGAGAGATCCGTGACCTTTTTCTGAGTGCTGTCCAAAGCCGACTTCATGCCGTTATAGTCCTCTTTCAGGGCGAGGTAGCTGGAAGCCCCCTTTTTCAAGTTGTCATATCTCTTCTTGAGGTCCTGCAAAGAAGCCTGAGCCTTTTTCAAGTCCCCGGAGAGCTGCTGGGCTTGTGTTGAGACGGCCTTCTGTGTCTCATCAGTCGCGGCAAGCTTGGCACTCAATTCCTGGTTTTGTTTTTCCAGCAGCGCGGCCTTTTTCTCCCAGGGAAGCCTTTCAATGAGAAACCGGCTCAGGATCCATCCATCAGAGCCATCTCCTTCCTCACCGACAATGCGAACATGGCTCCAGTCTCCCTGGGTATCGAGGACTTCCAATTCCTGCCCCGAAGGGAGCATGCGCACCACCTTGTTGTCAAGGCTTGGTCCTGAGCGGAACGTGACTTTGAATTTATCCGTTACGTAGGCCGTTTCCGCCCAAGAGCTGATGGAAAACACACCGAGGAATACTATTATGAGAGCAAGCAAAAATAGAATTCGTTTCATTTTCTCCTGTCCTTTCCAACGGCGTCAGAAGCTGCCATTTTTTCCTTCAATTTCACCTGAATATCGGTCATCTTTGTACCGGGATACTGTCCGTTTTCGTCCTTTTCAAGATACTTTACCATATCCCATATGGCATTCAACGCAAGGGAAACGCCGACCAGTGCTTCCATCTCGACTCCTGTGCGTGCCCGGCACTTCACACGGCATTGCGCTTCAACGAAGTCTTGCCCCACCTGAAAAGTAACCTGCACCGTGTCGAGAGAGATTTGATGGCAATGGGGTATCAGCAGGTGCGTTTGTTTGGCTGCATTCATGGCCGCAATTTCGGCTACCTGCAACGGATCACCCTTTTTGATCTTTCCTGCCCGGATTTCTTCAACGGTGGAAGGAGCCAGCAGAATCCTTCCGGACGCAATTGCCTGCCGTCTTACTACCGGCTTCTCCGTAACATCCACCATTCCCATAAGTCAAACTCCTTTGGCAGCTGGTCTCCATCCATCCTGGATTGGAAACCCGCCCGTGCCCATATTCTATTCATGGATGGATACCAGCTATGAGAAGATTTCCCTCTTTTTCGTGGCTTCCTTCTTCAGACGCTCTACCGTCTCAATAAGCGCCGGAAACACATGCGCTCTCGTATCCCCGGCCACAGCTACCGCCATGACCTCATCACCCACGTCCAGTTCGCCTTCATTGATCTCTACTAATACTTCAATGATACCTTTTAACTTCTTTATATCTTGCACTATTCCATTTATTGAACTTCGGGAAAAAGACACTTCCATTCCCCTGGTTGCCGTGTTGTCCAGCGAGTACCCTCTCACAACACCCAGGTGGCTCGCAATCATGCCGACCCTTGGATAATCAGGCATCTCCTTTATCTTATTGATCATTTGATTCAGATCCATATTTCCCTCCACGATTACTGTCAAGGTTGAATAGTCTCCTGGCGACGTCGAGATAGGTATCCCCGGCCTCCCTTTCGGCCTTCCCCTTCAAGAACAGGATGGGGTCGTTCAGAACCTTCTCAGCAATGGATCGCGCCAGTACTTGGACAGCCTCCTTCTGGGCATCGCCCAGATGCCCCAGCAGGTTGCTGCTCTTCCTCAGTTCTGCCTGGACAATGGCATCGGCCTTTTCCTGAAGCGCCACGATAGTGGGAACCACTGAGAGAGTATTGAACCATTGCGCAAACTTGAGAACCTCTTCCTGGACTATACGTTCCGCTCTGACGGCTTCCCGTTTCCGCTGTTCCACGTTCAGTGCGATGACCCCTTTCAGATCATCGATATCATACACGTATACATTGGGGAGGTTGTTCACCCTTGGTTCTACGTCGCGAGGAACCGCAATATCAATGAAGAAGAGCGGCCTGTTGCGTCTCTTCCGGAGCGAGGTTTTTATCTGCTCGAAGGTGATAACAGGTTCCGGGGAAGCCGTGGAGCAGACGACAATGTCCACATCGAGAATCTCGCGAGCGATTTCATCAAAGGAGACCGCCCGTGCCCCGAATCGGGCGGCCACCTCCACAGCCCTCTCGAAGGTCCTGTTTGCTACGCTCATGGATGTGATGCCGTTGTTCACGAGATGCCTGGCAGCGAGCTCGGCCATCTCGCCCGCGCCGATCAGGAGGACATTTCTCCCCTCGAGGGAATGGAAGATCTTTTTTGCCAGTTCAACTGCAGCATAGCTGATGGATACCGCCGAAGAAGAGATGCCTGTTTCGGTCCGGACACGCTTAGCCACGTGAAAGGCCCGGTGCATGAGTCTGTTGACGATAACGCCGGATGTTCTCTCCTGGGTTGCCCGCCGGTATGCTTCCTTAATCTGGCCGAGGATCTGAGGTTCTCCTACCACCATGGAATCCAGGCTGCTCGCTATCCTGAATATGTGTTTTACCGCATCCATGTCCTCCAGGGAATAGAACCGACCGGAAAGGGCCTCGCTGGGCAATTCACCCAGGCCCGACATGAGCGAAAGTACAGCCTCCTTTGCTTCGGTCTCCCGGTCACTCGTGAACAGGACCTCTATCCTGTTGCACGTGGAGAGAAACATTCCCTCTCTGATGCACGGCAGATCCCGAAGTGCGGCGAGAATCGTCCTGGTGCTCTCCGGACCGGCGGCAATACACTCGCGCAGCTCGATAGGGGCCGTCTCATGGTTCATCCCTATGTCGACGATCTTTGCTTTCATGCGCCGCTTGTACCTATCGAGGAAAAGTCATGATATCCCTTTACCCACAGGGTGGCCCCGACGAATGTGAAAAGCAGAATGCAGAAGCAGACGATCGACATGACGGCCGCTCTCCTCCCTCTCCACCCCACAGTCAGTCTCTCATGCAGCAATGCCGCGTAGAAAAGCCACGTGACCAGCGACCATACCTCTTTCGGGTCCCATTGCCAGTAGGAGCCGAGAGCGACTTGCGCATAGATGGAACCGGTGATCATCCCAAGGGTCAGAAAGGGAAATCCCCATATGAGCGCATAGTGATTAATGGAGTCGAGAGTCGCCAGCGACGGAAGTCTGCTGTAAAAAGAACCGAAGTGCTTCTGCTTGATCTGGCGCTCCTGTATGAGATACATGATAGCAGCCACGAAAGTGATGGCGAAAAGGCCGTTTCCCAGGAATATGGTGGTAACATGAAATGTCAGCCATATGCTTTTGAAGATTGGTTTTACCGGCCCTGCCGCCCAAGGTATGGCTGACGAGATAATCATCAAAAACGCCGCGAACGGTGCCACGAAGGATCCGAGCACCATGATCCTGAATTTCAGATGGAAAACCAGAAATACCAGGACAATGCACCAGGAAAAGAATGAAAAGGCCGATTTAAGGTCAAGGACCGGAGCGGTTCCGAGGGCGGCGTACTGCACGCACAGAAAAATGGTGTGGAAAATAAAACCTGCGAGGAGGATCAGACAGGAAGCCTTGCTTATCCATTTTTCCTGTTTTATCAGATAGACGATGTATCCTCCTGTGGCAAGGAGGTCGAAAATCAGGGCGAGAAAAAACCATGGATAGTGCATTACCCCTTCTCCTCGCTTCCCAGGACACGTTCCAGTACAGGAGCCCAATCAAATTCATTGTCAAGAACGCTTTTCACTATGGTCTCCATCCTCTCGCGGTCCTTTCCAGCTATTGCTTCCAAGATATCCGATTCGATAATTTCCTGGAATATCCGCTTGTTTTGCTGCTGCGGCAAGCCTTTTGAAAGGATCACCTCACGAATATTCCCCATAACAACCAGGAGCTTCTCATATTCCTCTCCGAACCGAAGCTCCAGTTCTTCTCTGATCTTTCGGGCAAGTGCGGGACTCTTCCCGGAGGTGGATATTGCCACCTGGAGATCCCCTCTCCGTACGATGGATGGGACGATAAAATTACAATCCTCAGGCTGATCAACTGCGTTGATCAAGAGTCCCCGCTCCTGGGCGGACAAGCTCACGCGATGGTTCAGCACTTCATCGTCGGTGGCCGCAATCACCAGGAATATTCCTTCCAGCTGGTTCTCGTCGAATTCGGGGCCAGCATACCGAACCCTCCCTTCTTCCACCATTTCCTTCAGGCGGGATGTCAGCTTCCTGGAGACGATAAGGACCGCAGCACCGTAATCCAGCAGCGTTTCCACCTTTCTCTCCGCGACTTCACCTCCCCCGATCACCAACGCCTTCTTATCGTTCACATCGAGGAAAACGGGGTAATAGCTCATTTGTCGCACGCCCTTCTCTTCTCTCACACGTACCGGTCCACCATTTCAACAATGAATTTTTCCACGCTTTCCATTCCCCCTTTCTCCTCCATGCTCATAACCAGATTCTTGAGTTTTTCGTAGGTTACGGGATCCCGCTTCAGGTCTTGCGTGGACCGGTAGGCCCCTCCCCGCCTGCCCACCCGGTAGATCAGCCGTTCGTCATCGGGGAGCGACTGATAGTCCCTGATCGCCTTGAGCATCCTTTCCTTGTCTTCCGGGAGCCTGCCCGAGACGTCTTCGAGGAGGTTCATAATGTGGTCACTCGTGACGGTACTGGTAATTCCATCCAGCGTTTCAATGAATACCCTGATTTCTTCCGCCAGCATGTCATCCGTCTGCATGGTGAAACTCCCTTCGACCAGTTTCTGGTAGAGAGGGACCCTCTGAGGAACCCGCAGGCTCCGCAAGCGGATGAAATGCGGATTGATCTGATTCAGAACACGCGCAGTCTCAACGGCATGTTCTCGCCACATTTCCTGTCCTCCCAGACCCGGCATGACATACTCTGAAAGCTCCAGTCCGGCTGCAACCATCTTCTTGCCGGCCTCCACCTGTTGAGTTCCCGAAACCCCTTTCCTCATCAATTTCAGCAACGGGTCATAGCCGCTCTCCAGACCCGCATGTACCCTGTCCAGCCCAGCCTCCCGGATCGCCTTGAGCGAGTCAACGCTTTTCCGGAGGGCGGTCCTTGACCTCGTATAGGTGGTAACCCTGGTGATCTCGGGCAGTTTTGTCCTGAGAGAATGAAGGACTTTGACAAGATCCGCTGTCTTCATAATCAGGTTGTCTGCGTCCTGCAGGAAGCATGCGCCGGTTCCATAGTAGAGCCACATTGCCACACTGCGATAGCTGTCGCTGTACCGGGGGCTTCCGAAAATTCCGCTTACGACCTGGTCATTGACAATCCCCTTGCACCCTGATTCCCAGGAAAGGGCCTTGATGTCATCTGCAATGTCCCGGATGGTCTGAATATCCTCTTCTATTTCTTCCACGCTTCTCAGGGAAAACTTCCTCTTTTTGTACACCGGACAAAACAGGCATTGGTTCCAGGGACAATTCCTGGTAATGCGCAGCAACAGGCTTCTCGCCTCGTTCGGCGGCCGTATCGGACCCTGCTCAAATGTAAGTGACTTCTTTTCCATAAATTCTATCACCTGGGGGAAAACAGTGTGTCCTTTTGTTTTATTCTATGGCAGAAAAATGAAAAGATATCAACTCCATTTCTCCGTTTTCTTCGGTTCCGGATCTCCCCGGGCAGGCCACCTTCTCGAAAAATCTGCTGAGTGTCCGAGGAATTCAAAATCCCATGTTCCCTCTTGCAAAAAGACTGCTGTTATGCTTAAATGATTCCCCAAAAAACCACATTCAGGAGAAAAAAATGATGATCCGTTTCCAATCTCTGCTTTTCGTCATAGTCGGCTCCGTTGCGCTGGGACTCGGTTTATCGCGCCCCGCCTTGGCCCAGGAGAAAGCACCCCTGTCCGTATCCGAGGCTTCTCTGTGCATTGATGTGGTGGATCTTTCCTGCGTTGGAGAAAATGACCAATTCCCGGCAGAGGCAGGGAGGCTTTACTGCTTTACCAGGATTCTCGGTGCTCAGGGCTCCACGACCATAACCCATGTCTGGTACTATAGCGACAAAGAGATGGCACGGGTGCCTCTGACGGTCAATTCGCCGAACTGGCGCACATACAGCTCGAAAAAGATCCTTCCCACACAGGTCGGAGAATGGCATGTAGATGTTCTGGGTCCTGAAGGAGAACTTCTGAGGGAAATCGTATTCAACATAACGCCGCAATAATAGAAATCTTTCCCGTTTTGACCGGAAATGTCCAACCTTATGCCGGGATGTATTATTTGTGATCCAAGAAGTATTGATGCGGAGGAATGGATGGTAAGAGTCGGTTTTATCGGCTGGCGAGGTATGGTGGGGTCCGTCCTCATGGGTCGCATGACTGAGGAAACGGATTTTACCGGATTCGAGCCCCATTTTTTCACCACTTCCAATGTAGGCGGACAGGCGCCTGATGTGGGCATGGAAACTCCTCCCCTCCAGGATGCCTACAACCTGGATTTGCTGAAGAGCCTGGATGTGGTCGTGACCTGCCAGGGGGGAGGATACACCAATCAGGTGTACCCGGATCTCCGGAAGAGCGGCTGGAAGGGATACTGGATCGACTCATCATCGACTCTCAGGCTGGATGATGGAAGCATAATCATCCTGGATCCAGTGAACAGGGACGTCATTGATAAGGGACTTTCTTTAGGAATCAGGACTTTTGTGGGGGGGAACTGTACGGTCAGCCTGATGCTGATGGCCCTCGTGGGGCTGTTGCGCCAGGGTCACGTTGAATGGATATCCACAATGACCTACCAGGCCGCTTCGGGAGCGGGCGCAAAAAACATGAAGGAACTGATTGCCCAGATAGCTGCCATCGGTTCTGCAACCCGGGCACTCATGGACGACCCCGCATCCACGGCAATTGCCGTCGACGCACGGGCAACGGAAAAAATGAGAAGCGCCGACTTCCCGGTGGAACACTTCGGTGCCCCCCTTGCTGGGAGTCTCATCCCATGGATCGATTCTCCCATGGCGACCGGACAGACGCGCGAGGAATGGAAAGGCGCGGTAGAAACCAACAAGATCCTGCAGGCCGACCCTCCTATCCCCGTTGACGGTCTGTGCGTGCGCGTGGGAGCCATGCGGTGCCACAGCCAGGGATTCACGATCAAACTTGCCGCAGACCTTCCTCTGGATGAGATTACAGCGATGCTGGCAGAGGGTAATGACTGGGTGCGGGTGATCCCGAACGACAAGGATTCAACGCTGACTCACCTCACGCCGGCTGCGGTGAATGGGACGCTCAGCGTGCCCGTCGGAAGGTTGCGGAAAATGCTCCTCGGGCCCCGGTATCTTGCAGCCTTTTCGATAGGAGATCAGCTCCTTTGGGGGGCTGCGGAACCTATCCGGAGAATCCTCAGGATTATTCTGGAGCACCTGAGCACGTAACGATCGTTGACAAACGTCCTGAGAGCCCTTAAGATGCCCTCTTGTGACTATACGGAAGTGGAAAGCTCACTGGTGGGGCTCCCGGACTTCAAATCCGGTGTACC
>CAZEGG010000020.1:0-21200 GCA_964511755.1 uncultured Desulfobacteraceae bacterium
GAACCCGACTGACAAAAGAAGGAAAGCAACTCCTGGAGAAATACAGCAGGCTCAAGAGTGCGTGTGTGAAAGCCGACAACAGGGTTTTTCAGGAGATTTTCGGGCAGGTGACCGGCGAATCAAAAAAGAATGAACGGTAACGTTGGATTGAGAGCGTTCAATTTTGTGCACGGTTGGGAAAGGCGGGCATTTTGCCCTCGGAAATGTACGGAGGCGTCTCGACGGCCAAGGTTCGAGCCTGACACAGGGATAGGCAAAAGGAGATGCGGCAAGATTGGCTCAATAGTCCGGTGGAGGAGACAGAAGTGATGAAAGACGTGACCATGGGGACATTCCCGAAGGAGACCCGAATTCCTGTCGTAGCGATCGTCGGGACTTCCGGCACGGGAAAGACGACGCTGATTGAAAAACTCATCCCCGCCCTGAAGAGAAAAGGATTCAGGGTGGGAACGATCAAACACGATGTGCACGGGTTTACCATCGACAAACCCGGAAAGGACAGCTGGCGTCATAAGGAGGCAGGAGCGAGCATGGTGGTGCTCTCTTCTCCTCGCCAGGTTGCCATGGTGAAGGATGTGGACCATGACACTTCGCTGGACGAACTGGAGTCCTATTTTTCCGGGGTGGACATTATCCTGGCAGAGGGTTATAAGCAGGGAAACAGGCCGAAGCTGGAAATTTTCAGACCCGAAGTGCATGAGAAACCGGTGTGCGGGAACGATGATAATCTGTTGGCCATGGTCACCGACGCCCCCGGTGATTTCGGAGTGCCCCGTTTTTTGTTGAAAGATGCGGAAGACATAGCTGCTTTTCTCATCAGTCATTTCGATCTGGCCGGGCACGCCGAAAGTGCGCCGAGAGAGGCGGCATCGTAACTCAAGACCACCGTCGAATTTCATCTGCGTGTATGAAGGCGAGTGGTTCGAGAGGAATCCTGAGCACACCATCAAGGCATCATCTGCGGCGTTGCCTTGCTGGTGATCAGGACGTAGACGGATGCGTTGACAAACCTTAAGAAAGGAAGAATTATGGTGGGTGTACCGTTAATCTTTGAGATCCCTTTCCACTTGCCGTTTGGTGGATTTTACGGCAATGATATCATCGAAATGATTGCCCATGCAGGGCCAATGGTGAAATTTGTGCTGTTGATTCTCCTCGGGTTTTCCGTGGCTTGCTGGACGATAATCCTGATGAAATATCGTCTGGTGCGTCGTGCACGCCGGGAGACGGAATTGTTTCAGGACATGTTCCTGGAACCGACGGATTTGAGAAAGATATATGCAGCCTCGAAGGACCTCACGTACAGTCCAGTGGCGCGGCTGTTCCGGTCCGGATACGGGGAATTCCAGCGGCTCCGGAAGATTCAGGCAACCTCCAATCCCGGAAGCGTTGCCGGCGCAAAGAATTCGCAGCCGGCAGTACGGTCGCGGCAGATCATGGTGGACAACCTCGAACGGTCCCTCCAGAAGGCCATTGTGGCACAAGTTGAAAGACTGGAGAGAGGGGTCAGCTTTCTTGCAACGACGGGAAATACGGCCCCTTTTATCGGGCTTTTCGGGACCGTCTGGGGAATCATGCAATCCTTTCGAGGGATAGGTTTGAAAGGATCGGCAAACCTTGCCGTGGTTGCACCCGGCATTTCCGAGGCATTGATCGCCACTGCGGCCGGACTTGCCGCTGCTATTCCTGCCGTGGTGGCATTCAATCATTTCACGCAGAAAATTTCCCGGCTGGGAGCAGAGATGGATATCTTTAAATCTGATTTCCTGACCACGGTAGTGAGGCAATTTTTCAGGGGAAAGGTGAGTCTCGGACCGGAACAGGATTAGGGTATGGAAACTGGGAACAGCCGAAAAAGTTATATGGGCAATATCAACGTTACCCCTCTGGTGGACGTGATGCTTGTCCTGTTGATTATCTTTATGGTGACAGCCCCCATGATGATGCAGGGCGTGAATGTCAACCTCCCGAAAACCACCACAAGATATATCAAGACCAAGGATGAGCCCCTGATATTGAGCATCAACAAGAAGAGAGAAGTCTTCCTGGAAAACCGGCGCATAGATACCAAGCAGCTTGAAGCGAAAATCGAGAAGATTTTTGAGAACCGGCGGGAGAAAGAAATCCTCCTGAGGGCCGACAAGGATGTGCCTTACGGTTTCGTTATACAGGTTATGGCCAGTGTGAAGCGGGCGGGGATCAATAAATTGGGTATGGTCACGGAGCCGCTGGAGTAATATCAGTGCAAGCCTTATGGAATGAAGACCTGCTGGAGGCTGCAAACGGGCAAAAGTTGGGAAAAATGCTGCTCGGTGCGATCGCCCTTCACCTTGCTGTTTTTTCGCTTGTCTTCTTGATCCCCGAATCTCTGCCCACGAGAAGACTACAGGGCACCGTCTACGAGGTTAACCTTGTCGAAATGCCCACAAGGAGCATCTCGAAAGGCGGGGGGAGGCCAGTATCCGGGAAGGCAAAACCGATCCGGCAGACCAGAAAATCGGAGCCTGCCAAACTTGTGGGGAAGCTGGCCAGCAAAGAGAAAGCCGTTGTCATCGCAAAGCGGGTGGTGGCGAAAAAGTCCGCAACTCGGATAAAGCCCAAGGAGTCCCCTACACGGCTTCTTGATCAGGCTGTTTCAAAGATCGAAAGAAAGGTAAAAACCCGTGAAAAGGACACGCTGGCGCAGGCCCTGTCGCGGATTGAGAGCAAGGTTAAGGAGGAGGGACCGGCCCCTTCCGGTTCTTTGACGGGGGCCCAAGCAGGTATTGCGGTGCAGATCTACAGGGCGGAAGTGGAGAACCGGATAAAAGGCAACTGGGCCTATCCGGCCGCCTTCATGGATCCCGAAAAGAACAAGGATCTCGAGGCATTAGTTGTTGTAAAGGTGGATAGGGACGGAACTATCCTGAAGTCCTGGTTCGAAAAGCCTTCGGGCAACGCCGGTTTTGATGAATCCGTGCGGAAGGCCATAGAACGATCAAATCCCCTTCCGCCGTTTCCCGAAGGATACCTGAAAACCTATGAGGAGATCGAAATCAATTTTAACCTGCGGGAACTCGAAGGAGGCTGAAATGGAAGCCCGAGTTAGTGCCCATCCACAAGTAGAATTTGGGCACTGGCAGGCAACGAGTTTACCTGCAAGAGGCCAAGGGTGTGATGAGAAAAAGACTGCAATGGAAAATTTTCTTGAGAGGCTGCTACGCCGCAGGGTTCCTTTTCATCTGTTTCTGCACTGCCCCTCGTGCAAGTTACGGGCGGATTTACATAGACATTAACGCCCCGTCCATCAGGAAGTTCAATATCGCTATTCCCGACTTCAGGATGTTGCAGGGCAGCGACAATTGCAGGAAGCTTGCTACCGAGCTCCCGGCGGTTATCGCCAGTGATCTCGATTTGAGCGGTTTCTTCAGTCCGATGGACAAGGCTTCATTCATTGACGAGGTCTCCCCTCTGACCCGGGAGGATATCCGGTTCAAAAACTGGTCCGTCATCGGTGCGGAACTCCTCCTAACCGGTGGATATACCTGTATCGGAACAAGCGTGGAGGTGGAGATCCGGTTGTTTGACGTATTCTTAGGCAAACAGATCCTCGGAAAGAGGGTATTGGGGGAGATCAAGGATTATCGTTACCTCATGCACCGGCTGGGAAACGAGGTGATCAAAGTCCTCACGGGGCATGAGGGCATTTTCCTTACCAAGCTGGCGTTTGTGGGGAACGGGACCGGTCACAAGGAAATCTACGTGAGCGATTTTGACGGACACAATGTGCGAGAGATCACTTCGGACAAGAGCATAGATCTGCACCCGCGCTGGTCTCCTGACGGGAACGGGCTTCTGTACAATTCCTATCGACAAGGGGGGCCCATGCTCTATTTCAAGGACCTCCGCACCGGGAAAGTGAGTAGAATTTCAGGGCGGAATGGCCTGAATATCGGAGCGGCATGGGGCCCCAAAGGAAAGCGTCTGGCGTTGACTCTGAGCCTTAAAGGGAACCCGGATATCTTCCTTATCAATGATCAGGGGAAGATCCTCAAGAGGCTGACCCATCATTGGGGAATTGATGTTTCTCCCACTTTTTCACCTGACGGGACAAAAATCGCTTTTGTTTCCAACAGGTCCGGGTCTCCCCAGATTTATATAATGGATCTCGTCAAAGGGACCAAAGAGCGCCTCACATTCGAAGGAAAATACAACACCTCTCCGGCCTGGTCTTCGCTCAACAGGATTGCTTTTACGTCTCTGAACGACGGTCATTATAATATTGTCACCATGGATCCATCCGGAGGGCAGGCGCGACAATTGACTAATGATGAGGGCGACAACGAAGATCCCTGCTGGTCGCCGGACGGACATTACCTGGCTTTCAGCTCCAACAGGGAAGGAAGGTATCACATATACCTCATGACGGCCGGCGGACAAAATCAGAGGAAGGTGATCTCCGGCAAAGGAGATCAAACCGCTCCATCCTGGTCTCGGTAATGAAGTGGATTGATCGGTGGGCCCGGGTTAGGAATAGAATTTGCATGCGTTCAGTTCGTCATGACAATCCCTTTTGCTGCGCTCATGGCCCTTTCGGCGTATCATTATGTTGAGTTTTTAAGACCGTGTGCGTCCCGGCACTTGGTCCTTGAAATTCTTTCTCGAATGTGATAGGGGAAACCCATTCTATTTTTTCTTGCAATAAAAGGTCAGTTGGGATTTAATTTTTTTTGATGTTGATTTCTTGGTTTTCACTGTAGTGGATCGAATAAGAGCAGGGTCAAAACTTAATTCAGGAGGTAAAGGCATATGAGGAAAAAGATGACGGCTGTCTTCCTTGCATTGGCATTTGTGGTATCCTCTTTGTTTTTCATGTCGTCTTGTGCGAAGAAACAGATGCAGGTGACCGAGGGTGTCCAGCCCACGGCTGAGGAAGCTATGCCGGCCGAAAAACCGGCAACGGAAAGCAAAATGGCGCCCATGGAAGAGACCAAGAAGGTGGAAACCGGCCAAACCGAGGCCTACAAGAAGGCTGAAGCTGAGCGTCTTGCAAAACTCAAAGCACTTCAGAAAGAGCAGAAAGAACTGGATGAAAAGAAGGCGTTCGAAAATCAAAAGATCTATTTTGATTTCGATAAGTCGGACCTGAAACCGGAAGCCCAGACGGTTCTGAAGGAAAAGGCTGACTGGCTCCGCACACATCCGGCGTATTCCTTGAAAATTGAGGGCAATTGCGACGAGAGGGGCACCAACGAGTACAATCTGGCCCTGGGAGAACGGCGAGCAAGTTCCGCCAAGAAATTTCTCGTGGCCCTGGGGATAGCGGAAAGCCGCATTACCACCATCAGTTATGGCGAAGAACGGCCCGCAAATCCGGCACATAACGAGCAGGCCTGGGCTGAGAACAGGCGGGATGAATTCGTGCTTATGAAGTAGTGTTCATGCTGTTTGAGCACATGGTGGTTCCAAGTCCTGAAATGGAACTCCTTCTGAGAGCTTTCTAACAAACGGGCCGGCCTCATCAGAGGCCGGCTTCACTATCCCGGAGGGTGTTTGAGAAATGATCAAGTCCTCGGCTCTTCCCAAAAACCTCTTTCCCATTCTTGGTCTCCTGCTCGGAGCAGGATTTTTTCTTTCATCCTGTGTCACCGTTGCCACTGATCAGGACATCATGTCGTTAAACGATCAGGTTGTTCTTTTGAACAACAGGGTGAATACATTGCAGGATGCCATGAATAGACGGGAGACCTCCCTGAAAGAAGCCATGAGCAAACGAGATGCCTCACTGAGCAAAGAGTTGTCAGGGGGCGTGGACGCGCGTTTGAAAGCCATCCGAGGAAACCTGGCCGAAGTGGTGGCGGACATGGACCAGGTCAAACAGGATCTGGACACCCTTTCCGGAAAGGTGGAGGAAAATTCTCATCTTGCCAAACATGCGGTCGAGAGGGATATGACGCAGGAGGATATGCTGCGTGCACAAATCGCTGACATGCAGAGCAGGATCGGGAACCTGGAAAAGAGTGTCAAGGATTTGAAGGCGTATCTTGGCCTGCAAGCCGGTATTCCGCAACGGGAGGCCAGCAAGACCGGACAGGGAAAAAGCGCTTCTCCGCCGCCACCGATCTCTCCCGAAAAGGCCAAGTATGACAACAGTCTTGCGGTCTACAAACAGGGGAAACTCCAGGCTGCGATCGTCGACTTCAACGATTTTCTCAAGACGTACCCTCAGTCCGACCTGGCGGACAATGCACAGTTCTGGATTGGGGAATGCTATATGGGACTGAATCAGTATGAACAGGCCATTCTGGCTTTCCAGCAGGTCATCAAGCGCTATCCGAAGGGCAACAAGGTCCCCAACGCCATGTTTCGTCAGGCCCTCGCTTTTGAGGCAATAAAGGACACGACCAGTGCGAAACTTCTATTGGCGAAAATCATCAAGAATTACCCCAAATCGAACGAAGCAAGTATTGCCAAGACAAAGCTGGAGAGCTTGAAGTAGGCATTTTGCTTACGAGCCGGAAACTCACTGCCCTTCCGGCTTTACCACTGCCTGCCCCAGGGCAGACAGGATATCCCTCCTGCTGATCACGCCTACCAGTTTCCTGGGATTGTCGGTGTTCACCACCGGCAGCATGGCGAAGTCTCCGGAAATGATTTTTCTCAGGGCTGAAAAGAGATCTTCATTTTCTCCCACGGTTATGACTGATTTGGTGGCCGTGTCGGATGCCTTGCGTGAAAATGCGTTCCCTTTGAGCGCATGCTGCACATCTGAAAGGGATATGACGCCACACAGCTCATTCTTTTCATTCAGTACGGGAAATGTTCTGAGTTCTCGTTCGGCGATCATTTGCTGAATCTCTCTGAGCGACATGCCTGCAGGAATTGTTTCCGGGGGAGTCGTCATGGCCTCTCTGACGTGCTTGAGCATCAAGCGGCTGGTTTCCGGACCGACTGGTTCTTCCTCGGCTTTCTTTCCCGATTTGATTTCCTGGATCCGCTGGTTGTAGATCTGGATTACTTCCCGTCTGTCCAACATACCAAGCAGAAAAGAATGGTCCTCATCCTTCACCACCGGGATCCTTTGGAGGTTGCGGATCGTAAATTTCTTCAGGACTTCGTTCAAGTCTTCGGAAGGCGTGGTGAAGATGATCTCGGATGTGGCAACATCCTTCATTCTCACCACTTCACCGATCTCCTGGTCAAAGAGAATACCGCGTACGTCATTGATGGAGAAGATACCCGTGAGTTTCTTCTCTGCATTCACAACGGGAAAATAGTGGAGCTGGCTTGATTTGAATACATCACGGAACTGAGCGAACGTCATGTTCTCAGGGATCATCTCGACCTTCCTGAGGTGCGGCATGAGCTCTCTGACGCGGATAGTGGCCAGGACGTCCACGAAGAAGTCTCCGCGATGGGCATTGGAATCAAGCTTCCCTTTGACCTGCTTGATGTAAATTGTCCATTTGCGGGATAACAGGTAGGAAATGGTACAGACCAGCATGCTGGGCAAGAGGAGGTGATATGAGTTGGTCATTTCGCTGACGAAGATAATCGTCGAGATGGGCGCGTTTGAGACCGCGGCGAAGAACCCTGCCATACCGACGACCACAAATGCGCCCGGATGAGGGATGATCCCCGGCATGATTGAGTTGAAAATCCTTCCCACCGCCCCCCCGAACGCTCCCCCGATAACCACTGAAGGTCCGAATACCCCGCCGCTCCCTCCGGAGCCGATGGAAAAGGAGGTGGTCAATATCTTTCCCAGGGCAAGTCCCACAAGGAAAAGTGTGGAGAGTTGATTGTCAAGGGCCATCTGGGCGAAGCCATACCCGAACGCAAGGGTCTCCGGCATGAAAAAACCGATAGCGCCGGTGCAGAGCCCGCCAATCGCAGGCTTCATATGGCTTGGGACATTCATCTTCTGAAATACGTCGTGAATGCCGTAAAAGCTTTTCACGTACAGAAAGCCACCCGCAACAACCACGAGGGCCAGAATGAGGTAGGGGCCGAGTTCCAGGGGATGTTGGAACACCAGGTCGGGCGATTCGAACAGAGACCCCCAGCCGAAGACCAGACAGAAAAGACAGTAGGCAACCACGGAAGAGATGCCGGCCGGGATCAGCACGTCGGATTCGAACTCCGGATCAGTGTAAAGCACCTCGGCCGCAAATAGGGCGCCGGCAAGGGGTGCGCGAAAAATGCTGCCGATCCCGGCTCCCATCCCTGCGGCAAGCATAATCCTGCGCTCACGATCAGGCAGGCGGAGCTTTGTGGCAAGAAATGAACCGAAGCCCGCGCCGATCTGGGCAATGGGTCCCTCACGGCCCCCTGATCCGCCTGTGGTTATGGTCAGGGCCGAGGCAATGGTCTTGATAAACGGGATGCGGCCGCGCACAAAGCCGCCTTTGTTGTGATAGGCGTCTATGGCCGCATCTGTCCCGTGCCCTTCAGCTTCCGGCGCAAAAGTGTAGACGAGCCAGCCGCTTAAGATTCCTCCGAGCGCGGGCAGAAAAAAAAGTATCCAGCGATTGAAAGGCGTGCCGGTGGGCGAAAACAGCTCAGACTCCCCGGCAGGGGGGGGAGGACGGTATCCGGCGATCAGATCCATGAAATAGTGGAGACCGAGGCGGCAAAGGTAATGAAAAAGGATAGACCCAAGTCCGGCTATAAGGCCGATGAGGACGTAGTAGAAGGCCCATTTACCGGCTGATGCTATGCGGCTGGTAGTTATTCCACGGCTGATACGATTTGAAAGGATGGTTGTTTCTCCCCTCAATCTCCTTGTAGATGGCGGGCACAGGTGCTGCCGGCTGCACATCTTTATAGCGGCACGCTGATTGACAGTCAAGAAAAACCATTCTTTTTGCGTACCTGCAGTTGAGAGGCCCGGCTCTCGCTTTATAGAACTCATGCAATCAAGCAATGAAATAAGTAATACTTATAAACCATGAACAGTTTACATTCTTTTTTCTACTATAACGGATTTTTTATTGACTACAAAGATTCTAGGTATTAGCATTAACGTATCAACAAATTGACAATTTATGGGCAGAAAGTTGTAAACCGTGAATCTTGAACGGTGAGCCAGATAACCAGAGATTTACCAAAATCACATAAAGGAGTCCGCGATGCCTGAAATAATGACAACAAAAGAGCTGGCTAAGTATTTGAAACTGCACGAGATAACTATCTGCAAGTATGCGGCGGAGGGCAAGATTCCGGCAATCCGAATCGGCAGGGTCTGGCGGTTTGACAAAGAAGCTATTGACAGGTGGATCAGCGGGGGTGAGAAGAAGTGACGTATGGGAAATTCCGACGATGAGCGAGACCTTAATCTCGTTTTGAACGATAAAACGGGTGCTCTTCTGATGCTCAACAAAGAGGAGCGGAAGGTCATAAAGGAATTGCTTGTCATGACCATCTATTCCGAGAGTGTTCGCGGGTATATTGAAAAGCGTCTCGGGGATGACTATATCAAGATTGCCGAAAAGCTCTTGGAATCAATGGGCGGTGCGTAGGCGAACCTCGAAGTCCACATTCTCCCGCGTATGAGATGGCAAGTGGGCCCCAATCAGGGGAATCAGCTGTTCCCGCAGAAGCGGGGGAGGAGGGGCGGTCTGTTTTTTCTGCGCTGCTTCGCAGTGAATCTCCGGAAGCCTGTACCGGGAAAATCCCGAGTTGTACTTACCCTATGAATACAAGAGATGAGGAGTTCTCCATTTGGAGAAGACCTTGATTTCTGTAGCCCACTGATCCTCCAACTGGGAAGCAGGTTTTCCTTTCTCGACCTCTTGCGGGAGTGAGCCGTCTCCCAGGATGAGTTCAATTGGTTTCCTGTCGTATTCATATTCGTATGGAGGTTCTTTCCACCGGAAAGTCTCCCCATGGGTTCTGATGACCGCGCTGAGCAGGGTCATGGACAGGGAAAAAGGCCGGAAGCTGGGAAGGTCGGTGATATGGATATGAAATCCATGGCAAAGCTGGCCTTCCCACTTGTGGAACGTGGGACGGAATGAGTACTCCTGCAGACGGCATCCGGTCAGTGCCTCCTTGCCCAGGCCATCCGCTATCTCGTTCGTATGAAGGTACGGGGCGCCGAAGATTTCGAAAGGCCTGCAAGTACCTCTTCCCTCCGACAGATTGGTTCCTTCCCAGATAACCTGGCCGGGATACACATACGCTGTTTCCGGCTGAGGCATGTTGGGAGAAGGCATCAGCCATGGCAAGGCAGTATCTCTCCAGAACATCGTGCGCTTCCAGCCGGACATGGGGATGATCTCAAGGTCGCAATGGAGACGGTATACATGGTCAAAAACCCGGGCCAGTTCTCCCATGGTGAGCCCATGGCGCATGGGTACGCCACAGGGCCCGACGAATGAAAAGAAGCCGGGTTTCAATAGAGGACCTTCCAGGATTTCACCTCCGAGAGGATTCGGACGGTCAAGGATAAGGACGGTCTTCTTGTTTCTTGCCGCAGCCTTGAGACAATGGAACATCGTTGAGGCGAAAGTGTAGACCCGTGTTCCCACATCCTGCAGGTCTATGATAAGCACATCCAGATTTTCCAGCATGGCGTCGCTCGGTTCCCGCTTGTCGGCATAGAGGCTGAAAACGGGAATCCCCAGGGTTTTGTCAAAGCCGTGTGCGGTTTCCATCATGTTGTCCTGATCTTCACCGCCATATCCGTGTTGGGGGCCGAATAGTGCCTTTAACTGGCCGGGGAGCAGGCGTGCAATGACTTCCCGGGCGGGCGTGAAACTGCGGTCCAGGGAGGCCTGGTTGGAGAGAAGCCCCAGGCGGTACCCTTTCAGTCGTTTCCAGCCGTCCTGACCGAGTCTGTCGAGGCCGGTGAGTACCTGATGCATGAGCGTTACCTTCCTTTGCAGGGTGGTGCAGGAATTCCGTCCGCCATCTTATGAGATCCCTTTGCCGGTTACAAGAGTATTTCTGGTATGGCCTTCATGAGAGTGCCTCTCTATTGCTTCCGCTGGTTCGAGACGGTGCTTTGAAGCATCGTGGGGGAGGGGGCACGGCGATACTTTTTGCGAACACGATGGGGGCATCACTCTGGCGGTGGATTTGGGGGGATACTGAACGGTTGCCTTCCGGCAGACGCTCTGGTATGAATCAGGAGCAGTGTCGGCTGAGGGAAATGAGAAGGAGGCATACCATGGCATACCCATATCTGTTTTCACCCATTGAGATCAATGGAATGGAACTGAAAAACCGCATCGTCATGACGGCAATGCACCTCGGATATACCCCTGAGGGCAAGGTCACCGATCGCCTGGTTGATTTCTATGCGTTACGGGCGAAGGGGGGCGTCGGGCTGATTATTGTCGGGGGGTGCCCGATTGATGAGTACGGGGGCATGTCCAGCATGATTTGTATCTACGATGACCGGTATATTCCGGGGCTCAGGAGACTGGTGGACGCCGTAAAAGGGAACGGGGCGAAAATCGCGGCCCAGCTTTACCAGGCGGGGCGGTATACCCACTCTGCCATGATCGGGGGCAGAAAGCCGTTCTCCGCCTCCGCGGTCCGTTCCAAACTGACCGGTGAAACGCCGAGGGCATTGGACCTTGAAGAGATATCGGGAGTCCAGGATCGATTTGCCGAGGCCGCGGGCCGTGCCAGGAAAGCCGGGTTCGATGCGGTGGAGGTTCTGGGAAGCGCGGGGTATCTTATCAGCCAGTTCCTGTCTCCCGTTACCAACAAGCGCGAGGACAGGTACGGGGGGACCCTTGAGAATCGCATGCGTTTCGGCGTAGAGGTGGTTGAAAAAGTGAGAGAAGCAGTGGGACCGGACTATCCCGTTATCATGCGGCTGGCGGGAAATGACTTTATGGAAGGTGGATGCACAAACCTGGAGGCGGGGATTTTTGCCGAAGCCCTTGAAAAAGCCGGGGTGGATCTCTTCAATATCACGGGCGGCTGGCACGAAACCCGGGTTCCCCAGCTGACCATGAACGTCCCGCGCGGCGCGTACGTCTACCTGGCCCAGGGAATCAAGGCCGTGGTAAGCAAGCCTGTTCTGGCCAGCAACCGGATCAACGATCCTGATATGGCTGAAGCGATTCTCCGAAACGGCGAAGCGGATATGGTTACCATGGCCAGGGGGCTTTTGGCTGATCCTGAGCTTCCCCGGAAGGCACAAAACGGACAGGCCCGGCTCATTTACCACTGCATTGCGTGCAACCAGGGGTGCTTTGATGAGATTTTCAGTCTCAGGCCTGCGACCTGCCTCGTCAACCCAATGGCGGGGAGGGAAGGGGCTTTATCGGTTGACCGCGCACAAACGGCGAAAAAAGTCCTTGTGATCGGTGGCGGTGTTGCGGGCATGAAAGCGGCCTGCGTGGCAGCGGAACGCGGACACAACGTCTCACTGGTGGAACAAACGGACCGGTTGGGCGGACAGGCCCTCCTGAATCGATCTATTCCCGGCAGGGAGGAAATGGCAACCGCAGCCTTCGACCTTGCGGGCAACCTGAGAGATCTGGGAGTGGAAATTACTCTCGGCAGGAAGGTTGACGTCCCGTTCGTGAAAGACATGAAACCTGACGCAATCGTCGTCGCCACGGGGTCCCGGCCGATAATGCCCCAAATACCGGGCGTTGGAATGGAACACGTTGTCCAGGCATGGGATGTCCTGGACGGAAAGGCGGGCGTCGGGCGCAGGGTGGTCGTTGTGGGCGGAAATGCGGTGGGTCTGGAAACGGCCCTGCACCTGGCCCGCGTCGGCACTCTTTCTCCGGAGGTGCTGCATTTTTTGACCGCCAATAATGCGGAGACGGCGGAAACTATCACGGAATTGCTGAACAAGGGAAGCAAGGAGGTAACTGTGATCGAGATGACCAGAAAGGCCGGGAAAGATATCGGTCTCTCCACCCGGTGGACCGTTATGGCGGAATTGAGACGCCTCGGGGTGACCATTATGACCGGTGTCACGGCCGTTGCCGTAACGGAAGACGGCCTGGATATAGAAAAAGAGGATGGAAAAGGATTCCTTTCCGTGGACTCCATTGTCCTGGCTGTGGGATCGAACCCCGAAAACGGGCTTCTCACAGAGCTGGAAGGACTCGTGCCGGAGGTTTACGCCATAGGAGACGCCAAATCACCCCGGAAGGCCATGGAAGCGATCCGTGAGGGGTTTGAGACGGGAACAAAAATCTAGGCGTAAGGCATCGGACGCAGGGCGTAAGGCATGGGCAATTGATGCGGCCAACCTCGCCATAATCATTCACCCTCATGCCTTGAGCCCTCAACCCTAAGATAAACGCCCATGCTGTCTGCCGGGAGATCTCGTGACTAGTTTCCTGCCTCCGGCTCGCATTTGCTGAAGTCTATTTCCTGCCCGCACCCCGAACAGGTGTGTTTCCTGTCAAATTCATCCGAAAAGATCTCTTTTTCCTTTCCGCAGTTCGGGCATTTGCAAACGAAAGACTTCAGAGTCTTAAGGCTCTCGAATCCCGGGCAATGCTGTGGGGTGGTCATGTCGTTGTTCCTCCTTTTCCGAAAAATGTCCGCTAACAGGCTTACTATAACTCAAATGTCAGAAAAAATGCCACTAAAATAACCCGCATCTCCATCGCCTGCTTGTCCGTACAGGCTCATGAGGGTTTTCACTTTTCCTGACGGCGGATGAGGTTCTCCCAAATCCGCCCTCCAATTTTCGCATCATGAGTTTCATCCGGTGATGTGGCGATTCTCCTGGTCGCCAGCAAGACGTCAGGTGCAAGTCGAAGATCCCGTTCCGGGCGGGGGCGCCGCATCGTAGATCCCGTGTTGTGTGCGGGAGGAGCGAGCGAAGGCAATCCCGCCAACGGCGGGAATGATGCTTGATGGTGGGTCAGGGGGACTCCTTTGGTGTTGCAATGACTTCTCCTCTCAGATAAGATAACGGCGTATATCAGGTTGTCTGAAGGGCCGGGGCCCAACAGAGAATCACGGAAAGAGGGACCAGGATCTCCACCGGTAAGGCGGAATAGGCAATGAGCACGTCCCGGAAAGCCGGGCTGTTTCCATTGTCTGTGGCTGAGTTCTTGCATGAATGAAAAGGCGAGATATTTTTCTGCAGGCCTGACGGGCGCCTGGTGCCGCTGCTGTTTGCATCCTGAATTATCGGCGGATAACTCGGGTCCGGCCGGTTCCCGCGAAAAGGGGAGAGATGCTCTCCCGGGTAAAGTGACGGAGTGAATGTGAGTTTCCAGCAAGACTTTGAGGGTCGAATCCGATCAGTCGGATTTTCCGGGAGAATGCCTATGCATTCATTATCTCTCTTACGGAGACGGTCACGGGTGGCCGCCTGCCTCGCTTTTCTGGCGGCGATGCTTTTTCTCTCCTCCACCCTTGCAGTGGCAGAACGTCCTTTTCCGAAACCGAGGGGACTGGTGAATGATTTTGCCGGTGTCATTTCCCCTCAGTATGACCGTGAGATCAGTGCCCTTGCACGTGAAGTCCTCGAAAAGACGGGAACGGCCATCGTGGTGGTCACCATGCCTGACATTGGAGGGGCGGAGTATAACGATTATGTCAATCGCCTGTACAGCGCCTGGGGAATCGGAAAAAAAGGCCAAGACAAGGGGGTCCTGATCTTCGTCACCATCAAAGAGAGGAAAATGCGCATTGAAACCGGCTACGGTGTAGAAGGCATCCTCCCTGACGGACTCGTGGGAGAGATCCGGGACCGGTATATGATTCCCTATTTGCGCAAGAACCAGTTTGGAGAGGGGCTTTTGAACGGGACCCTGGCGATTGCACAGGTGATCGCCAAGGACGCCGGCGTCCGGCTGACCGGGACAAACACGGCTCCACGTCGCGTAAGGAAAAGCAGATCCGGATTTTCATTTCTGCCGTTCCTCATATTTATTGTCATAATTCTGTTTTTTTCCAGGCGCCGGGGCGGCTCCTGGCTCTTTTTCCTGCCCTTTTTTTTCGGCGGCGGCGGCCGGGGGTTCGGGGGCGGCATGGGAGGCAGCTTCGGCGGTTTTGGCGGAGGCTTTGGCGGTTTTGGCGGAGGGATGAGCGGCGGCGGCGGCGCTGGAGGAGGCTTTTGAGATGGGAAGAACGCCGAAAGATCCGAAGGAAATTTTCAAAGAATTTACCAACGATTACCTGGAGGCCTTTGGAGACGACCTGATGAGTATCGTTCTCTACGGGAGCGGCGCTACCACAGACTACAGGCCCGGCAAGTCTGATCTCAATTTCCTGATCCTTCTCAGCGAAAAGGGAATCGCTAACCTTGACCGGGCCTTTCCGGCAGTGAGGAAATGGAAGAAGCGGGGAGTCAAGACGCCCCTGTTCCTGACGGAAGAGTATTTCAACGGCTCTCTTGATGTCTATCCCATTGAGTACCTGGGATTTCAGAGACGCCATGTGACGGTCTATGGGAAGGACCTTTTCGAGCATTTGGAATTTGATCGGGAATGCCTGCGACTTCAGTGTGAACGGGAAATCAAGGGAAAACTACTGCTGCTCCGGCACGCGTACCTGGAGAGCGAGGGACGGGGAAACGAGCTGAAGAAGGTAGCGGTTCGTTCCATGCCCGCTTTTTTCGCCATATTCGAGGGACTCCTGCATCTGAAAAATGACACGGTACCGGTGGAAAAACGGGAGGTGATCAGGGCCGCCTGTGACGACTTCGGATTGGATGCCGGAGTATTTAACAAGGTCCTGGACATCAGCACAGGAGAATTCAAGCCTGACGAAAGTACATTGAGAGGGCTTTTCAAACAGTATCTCGGGGCCGTGCGCACCCTTGCGGGCCTGGTAGACCGAATGGAGAAATAGAAGGAGGAAAGCATGAGCAAGACGCTGAAAACAGTCCTTATCGTGGTAGGCATTCTTGTCCTTATTATCCTGATCCCGGCGCTCTACCTGAAAGGGACCTACAACAGCCTGGTAACCATGGATGAAGGGGTCAAGGCTGCCTGGGCCCAGGTGGAAAATCAGCTGCAGCGCCGGTATGATCTGATTCCCAACTATGTGGAGACCGTCAAGGGATATGCTCAGCACGAAAAGGACGTGTTCATAAAAGTGACGGAAGCGCGCTCGCGCGTGGGAAGTGCCGGCAATGTGAATGAAAAAATTCAGGCGAACAATCAGCTTTCTTCCGCCCTGGGACGGCTACTGGTGGTGGTGGAACGATACCCGGATCTTAAGGCCAACACCAATTTTATCCGGCTTCAGGATGAACTGGCCGGAACGGAGAACCGGATCGCAGTAGAGCGGCGCCGGTATAACGAGACGGTCAGGGTTTACAACACCAGGATCAGGTCTTTTCCCACCAACATCATAGCCGGGATGTTCGGTTTTGGAAAGGCTACTTTCTTCGAGGTCCCGAAGGAGCGTCAGGAAGCACCCAAGGTGAAGTTTACCCAGTGAAATGAAGGGACTGAGAAATCATGATTCGAGCGAAGCTCTGGTTCACCTGTGCGGCCATGCATGATCCGGTAACTCCCGTTGTCGTGCGGCCTGCGGTCATCGGCTGGGAGGCCAAGAGGAGGGATGTCGACCTCACCATTGAACGGGCGTTCAAGGGTGAAGAACTCGTTTTGAGGATGAAGGGTTGGGTGACAACGGATGTAAAGAAGGTTATCGAGGTCGTCAATAAGTCCGGGCTGCTCAAGGTCCTTGATGAACGGGACCTTCTGGTGGAATTAGAATCAGAGGAAAATTACGAGAACCTGCAAAGAGAACTGGCCGATCAATTCGGGGACCAGGTGTCGGTGGAGAGGGTATGAATGAGAAAAGGGGGAAGGGGCCGGTTTCCATCCCCATCGAGGGGGTTCTTGACCTGCATACCTTTTCCCCGAAAGACGTTTCTTCGGTGGTCCAGGAATACCTGAGGGCCTGCGAGAAAAAGGGCGTCTTTGAGGTCAGAATCATTCACGGGAAGGGAAAGGGCGTACTGAGAAGACGAGTCCACGCCATACTGGAAAAGCACCCCCGGGTGGTGGATTTTGGGCTGGATCCGGGGACATCCGGCTGGGGAGCGACCCTGGTCCACCTCGCACATGGCGGGTGATTGGACCGCGTCATCGGGGATCAGTCTTTATGGTGATCCCGGGAAAACGGAGGATTTCATGGAACCGAGCGGCATGTATAATATTGCTATAGAAGAGACGTATCATGATGGACAGATCATCTTCAAAGAGGGGAGTTCAGGAGACTGGGTGTATATCATTATTACGGGAAGTGTAGAGATCTCGAAGACGGTCGGGGGCGAGAAGTACATCATTGAAATCCTGAAAGAAGGGGAAGTGTTCGGCGAACTCGGGTTCATCGGCGGGATCAAAAGGACGGCGACGGCAAAGGCCCAGGGGGTAACCACTCTGGGAATCATCGACCGTGAATTTCTCGACAAGGAATTCAACAATCTCTCCGCCCAGTTCAGGACCATTCTTGTTGCCATCACATACCGGTTCAAGAAACTGCTCGAGCGGGCATGTGATTATACTTCCCGGACCGAGGCAAGGATTCCCAAGGCCTTGACCCTTTCGTTCAAGGACCGGGAGGCATTCATCAGGGCATATACGGGAAATATCAGTGCTGGCGGACTCTTCATCAAAACAGAGAATCCGCTCGGGCCCGGGCGTCAGTTCCCACTGAAACTCCAGTTGCCGGGCGTTTCAAGGGCCATGGAGATGAAGTGCGAGGTGGTCTGGTCCAGAAAGCGGGAATCAAGCACTCCTGAGAAGCCGTCGGGCATGGGGGTCAAGTTCGCAGAAATTGCGGAGAAAGACTACAAGCTGATGCAGCGCTACCTGAAGACGCCGGCGGTTTGATCGGCCGCCCTTTTTACCAGGTCGAGCGCCCGCTGGATGCCTGCGCTGGGTATGATGCCGCAGCCTTTCGCGGGATGGATATGCCAGTAATTTCCTCTTTTCTGAATTTCGATCCAGAAATCCTGCTTGAATCCGTTCTCCAGCACAACACATCTCGTCATGCCCCTCTCCCGCCCCTGGTCGAAGAGGTGGTCTTTGAATTCCACCATGATCCCTCCCCTGCATCCGGAGGGGGAAAAATGTCTATGGTCGAACTGGGCGATCCGATGTGTTTTCAATGCAATGTCCTCCTTCGGCGGGACAGGGATATGCTCTTTCTTCACCAGAACGAGCTCAAAAAATCGGTTGATCCCCAAGTCCAGCCACTTGCGTTCGTATTTGGTAGCGAACCGGGGCGGCGTTTTCCTTTTGGTGGCGGCAAATCCCGTGTCTGCGGACTGACGTAAGATCCATTCAAAATAGTCCCGGTGGTCCGTGACGATTCGGGCCTTTCCTCCGGGAACAAGCCTGCTGTTCACGGTTTTGAGGAAATCACGGGAAAACAGACGGTTCTTTGCATGGCGTGTTTTCGGCCACGGGCAGGGGAAAATGCTGTCTACCCGTGTAATCGAACGTTCGGGGAATAATCTGTCAAAGGCCGCGCGCGCCTCAACGCAGATCAGCTTTACGTTTCTGATATCTGTCATGCCGACCTTGCGAAGCGTCCGGCGGATACAGGTCCATTCCATTTCAAGACCGATAATTCCCCGATCGGGATGTCTTTCGGCTTGCCTGACCAGATAGTCCCCAAGCCCGAAACCGATCTCCACGTGCAGGGGGGCGGCATCAGGAAAGAAGCGGCTCCATTGGACCGGGTGTTCCACCTTGGTCCAGAGGATCAGGGGTTCAAGGGATATGTACGGAGGTTTCACCGTCATCTTATTTCTGCAGGCAGGAATTCCGACATCACGAGACCATTGCCTGCTTCACTGTTTTACTGTATTATTCGATTGCAGTTTGATATGACAAGCCTTAATTGAAGAGCATGCCGCAAAAGCAGGAACGGGTGTCTGTTTTATTGCTGTGACCGATGCGAGTTGCCGGGCCTTGCTGCGCGGTGCGAATATTCTGAGAGGAGAAGGAACGGACATGACATCCAAAAGCAGAGAAGTCAGAATTGAGCAGAAAAAGTACTGGGAAACGAAACTGGAACAGCGGCTGGGCGTGCTGGCGGAAAGGGGTGTGGAGACAAAAAGCGTGGTAAAAGATCCGGCAGTAAAGAAGATCCGCGCTCACCTCAGGGAGACAGAAGCCCGGCTGAAGGCCATTACTTCCTTAGAAGCTCAGGCGGAAGAAATGGCCAGGAAAAAGGCCGAAAAGGCGGCCGCTCCGAAGGAAAAGAAAGGTGGGAAAGGAAAGGTAAAAGAAGAAACCCCCGAAATGAGTAAGCGGCAGCAGAAAAAGAAAAAGAAAAAGGAAACCAAAGAGTGATCCGGCGAAGCTGGAGTAGCAACATGCTTCTTCCCTGAGCTCCGGTTGCTTTGAGAAGGTGCTTTAGAGTATCGTGGTGAAGGGGCACAGCGATACTTTTTGCGAACACGATGGGGGCATCACTCTGGCGGTGAAGAGAGTTGCTCAGCAAGGCGGCCGGGTGGGCCGTGTCGGTGTCTTGTATACTCGCAGGGCATGGTAAAGGCAGCGCAGTTTCGCCGGCACGCCCTGGCCCCCCAGGTACGCGTGTTCCCAGCAAAGAAACGATATCGTGTCTGCAAAAAGATCCCCGTGCCCCTTCTCTTGTGCCGAGACCTGTTAGATAAAATCGCGTAACTTCAGCACGACGGTGGATTAGCGCAGGGAGGGAGAGGGGGCTCGTTTCCGAAAGAGTGATATGGAAAACGCAAGGGTGGGTTGGACCCGGCTCTCAAGATAGTTGCGGTCCAGCCAGGCGCATCGGAAGGCTTTCCGAAATATTGAATCGGTTCATCAATATTGCTCAGGGGTCCTCGCAGAATGTTGGCGCCGTCCCATGAATGGAGGCAAGATATATTGCCGCCGGAAAGGAGCGCGCTGGCCCTCCTCCGCTTCGGCGGAGGCCGGTCTGATTGAAAGGTGTGAGAATTTATGGGTGAGTGTGTTGTGGAAAGTGAAGGAATGCATTATGAGGGCAACTGCATCCGCCCGCCGAGCGAGGCTTACAGTATCCTCCTGCAGGTGACGGTAGGGTGTTCCCACAATAAATGCACCTTTTGCGGTACGTATAAAGGTGAGCGGTTCCGGATAAAGGATGATAAAATCATCCTGAGCGATATCCTTTTCGCGTCCAGGTATATGAAACGACAGGACCGGGTCTTCCTGATGGATGGGGATGTCCTCATTGTCCCGCAGAAACGTCTCATGTGGATCCTTGGTCAAATACGGGAACATCTCCCATGGGTACGGAGAGTGGGGGGGTATGCCAATGCCAAGAGCATAAAGATGAAGTCATCCGATGAGCTGCAGACCCTGCGGGAGAACGGCCTTGGGATTCTCTACCTGGGGGTGGAGAGCGGCGATGACGAGACCCTGAAAAGAATCCGCAAGGGTGCGACCGCGGAACACCTGATCGGCATGGGAAGAAAGGTAAAAGACGCCGGGATAAAACTCTCCGTAACCGTTCTGCTCGGCATCGCAGGGAGGGAGAGATCTCTCGAACACGCAAAGGCCACCGGGCGCCTGCTCAGCGCCATGGATCCCAACTATGTCGGCGCCCTCACGCTCATGCTCATCCCCGGGACGCCCCTCTACGAGGATTACGAACAAGGGAGGTTTGAGTTGTCCAATCAGCGGGAGCTGCTCCTGGAACTCAGGGAGATGCTCGCGCACACCGATCTGAGCCGGGGGCTCTTCTTTTCCAACCATGCCTCCAACTATCTCCCGGTGAAGGCGCGTCTTCCCAAGGGCAAGCAGGAGGCCCTGGACCTCATTGACGGGGCCTTGAGCGGCAAAATCGATCTGCGGCCCGAATGGATGCGCGCGCTGTAGACCTCATCTATTTTGCGAGGGTGCTTCAAAGCGACGAGGGGAAGGGGCACAGCGATCCTTTTGTGAACACGATGGGCCTCTCACTCTGGCGTTGGAGACAGTTGCCGAGCAGGGCGGCCGGAGGGCCGTGTCGGTTCCTTGTACCCCCGCAGTACATGGTAAAGGCTGTGCAATTTCGCCGGCACGCCCTGGCACCGCAGGTACGCGTGTTCCCAGCAAAGAAAAGATATCGTGTCTGCAAAAAGATCTCCGTGCCCCTTCTCTTCCGCGGAGGCCTGTTGAATTAATTCGCGTATTCTCAACATGCGGGCGGATTAGCGCAGGGAGGGACAGGGGGCTCGTTTTCGAAAGAGCACACTCAATCAAAGATGGCCTGTACGAAGTCGGCGGCGTCGAACGGCCGCAGGTCATCCATCTTTTCCCCGATGCCGA
>CAZEGG010000021.1:0-20578 GCA_964511755.1 uncultured Desulfobacteraceae bacterium
AACCTGACTGGCTGTAGGTGATATTTAACTTCTGTTCGATCGTCGGCATGAGAGGGGCAAGTATGAACCGTCCCATAAAGCTCAGGAAGAAGAGGGCGGAAACAAAGAGGATGCGACCCAGGTTGGCCCTGAAGGGCTCCGGCACAGGGCATTCCTTATCAGATACATATGGATCCACAAAAAGTCCTCTCCGCTTTGTCATACCAGTCGGCCTCAATGATAGGGACCCCACGCGAGCGGGCATGCCGACCGGAACGGAACCAGAACTCCGTTGGGTGTCCCGGTCGGCTCCGACTCTTAACTATAAGGAGGCAATGTCGGATTGGCAAGTGGCATGAGATCAGACCAAGGTGGGATTTCTTGAAAGGTTGGGCAATGAACTCAACCGGGTGGTCGTTCCTCGAAAAGAGGGGCGGCTGAAGAAGGTCGATAAATGGGTGCCCCCCCTTTTCCACCCACTGAAAGTAGTAGTATTTTTCGGATAAAGGGATTCAGCTTTAAGTTAGTCAATAGCCAATAAACTCTGTTAACGGAGCATTTATTGTCTGGTATCAAAGGCTAAATTGGTAATCGCATTATGTTTCTGGCATTATCCTCATATATCATCTTCCGCTCAGCAGCAGTGATATTCATTTCTTCAATTGAGCGAATTGTCTCGCGTATATGCCGGTATCCGGTTTGATTATCATAGGGCATATCAGTGCCGAAAAGTAGTTTCCCCGCACCCCAGAAAGCATATGCACACATTAATCCTGCAGTGGTCCCATATATAGCAGTATCATTGTAAAACATCCGGTAGTAGTCGAGCACTGGCTTCCTCAAACATTCCTTGTATCGAAAACCTTCTCTTTCGTTAAAGTCGTAACCTTCATTTATCCTATCAGCAAAGAATGATATCATGCCACCCGCATGGTGCGTGATAATTTTTAAAGTAGGGAGTCTTTCTAAGATTCCGCTTATCACCAGCCTGGTCACGGCTACCGAAGTATCATAAGGCCAGCCCAGCATATCCCATATAGAATACTTTGAAGTTTCTTCTGTAGCATAGTCAGGCACGGTAATCGGCCTCAGCGGATGAAGCCATATTGGTAAATTGTAATGGACCATTCTTTCAAAAATGGGCATAAATTCCGGTGAATCCAGTGCCTTGCCGTTGATATTGGTATACAATTGAATGCCGCGCAGTTTCAAGTCAACAATTGCTCTATCTATCTCTTTTAGAGCGGCATCGATATCGTTCATCGGGATATCTGCTACCGCTGCAACAAATTTATAAGGGTATTTCCAAACTAGCTCGGCGAGTTCATCATTCACGATCTTAGCTAGTTCAACAGCTTCTTCAGGTCCAACTACTTCTTCAATTGGAGGCGAAGCTACGGTAAGCACCTGAACATAGTCCTCATGCTCAAATTTATCCATGCATTTAAATCTTAAGTCCAGATCAAATAATGTAGGAACAATGGGTACATACTGTGAGGCATAGAAATCGGAGGGCGCTGCCTTGAACAGCGCCTCTTTATATTTAGGCGGCATAATATGAGCAAAAATGTCGATTTTCATATCACAATCAACTCCTT
Organism: uncultured Desulfobacteraceae bacterium; assembly: GCA_964511755.1. GTDB lineage: Bacteria > Desulfobacterota > DSM-4660 > Desulfatiglandales > Desulfatiglandaceae > B46-G9. The sequence goes on from CAZEGG010000021.1 coordinate 1,578, forward strand.
CAGGTAAGGTGATAAAAACTTCCTTTTTTGGGGTCTGATCATGCAGGATTTGGCCTTGTAGGTCAAGAAAAATCCGACCGCAGAGTCTTGGCGGTGGAACCGTGCGGATTAATTAAGAAGGCCTCAGTTCGGGGAAGGCCTGAATGTGGAATGAGTGCTGGTACAAGCTATGATTCTCATTCGACCCTGGCACTTGGGACAGGTTAATGGATCCACTTCATAAATCTTCTGGATCACTCCTGCCCGGTTTTCCCGGTATTCGTTCGACGGCCGCTCAGGCTCCGGGATTGGGGGTATCAGGTCGTCCCGATCGTTTTGTTTACGTTTACCGCGGCTGACATTTCTATAGTAGCCGTAATATCTGACTATCTATTCTCCCTTATTCGGTACATGAGAACACATGGCGGCGATCCATTCGAGGGCGTCAAAGATCTTCTCCTCTTTTCCATCTTTGATCCGTTTCTGACCGCAAAACAAAGGAGGGCTGCGTTTCAAACAAAATACAGGATCGACCCCATTCACTGCTTCCCTTCCTAATACTCAAAAACTCGGATTCTTGGTCAAACCTTCGCGTGTTGGAGGAAAAATGAGTTGACGGATGAAAAGCGAATTCCTATCATCTCGAACAAATCAATTATATAGAATGGAGACACAATATGGTATTTTCAAACCCGGTTGTTTCCCACGATCAGCTCAAGACATTGATGCAGCGCGAACTTGAGATGTATCAAGGCCGTACACAACACTCAAAAGAAGTGTTTTTTAAGGCGCAGGATGTTCTCCTGAATGGGGTTCCAATGCCTTGGATGGGAGATTGGGGAACATCATATCCGCTTTTCATCGAAAGTGCTTTCGGCAATCGGGTGATCGATGTGGATGGAAATTCGTACATTGATTTTTGTCTGGGTGACACCGGAGCAATGTTCGGTCATTCCCCCAAAGCGACGGTAGAAGCGGTAGTCGCTCAAGTCAGTAAAGGAATAACGACGATGTTGCCTAGTGTAGATGCTTTGTGGGTGGGGAACGAATTAACAAACAGATTTGGATTGTCTCAATGGCAGGTTGCGATGACAGCCACCGAAGCCAATCGGTATGTGATACGAATTTGTCGGACGCTGGCCAATCGGCCGAAAATTTTAGTCTATAACGAATGCTACCATGGCAGTATCGAGGAAGCATTGGTTCATATCGGTCCGAATGGAAATCTTGAATTACGCTCGGAATATGATATCAATCCCGGAATTCCCAAAGATGCCCTGACTCGGGTCGTGGAATTCAACGATTTGGATTCACTAGAAGAAGCACTTTCCCATAAGGATGTCGCCTGTGTCTTGGCTGAGCCCGTCATGACCAACTGTGGAATGGTCCTTCCCGCTCCGGGTTATCACGAAAAGCTCCGTGAACTATGCACCAAATATGGGACCTATTTGATTATTGACGAAACCCACACATTTTCTTCGGGTCCGGGTGGTTATACCGCAGCATATGGATTGAAACCGGATTTTATAACACTCGGCAAATGTATCGCAGGCGGTATTCCCGTTGCGGTATATGGATTCGGGACTGAAATCAGGGACCGTATTAACGCCACTTTTGGGAAAAAAGGACTATCCGATCCCATGGGAATCGGCGGAACGCTTTCAGGCAACGCTTTTGCCGTCCATGCCATGCGGGCTACGCTTAAGCATGTGGCGACACCGGACGCATTTGAACGTATGATCAAAGGAGCGAACCGGATGGCAGACGGACTCGAGGCATCGATCCAAAAGCATCAATTCCCATGGAGTGTCACCCGATGCGGAGCCCGCACTGAACTGCAATTTATGCCTACTTCGCCGGTTTCTGGAAAAGAAGCCAAGGCTTCGTTTGATTGGGACATGATTTATTATACACATCTTTACCTATTAAACCGGGGTTTGCTTATTACACCGTTTCACAATATGATGCTGGTACCACCGATGGCCTCTGATAACAATATCGATGCCCTAATTAGCGGATGGGATTCATGCATGGACGAGATCGCATCAATAGCGGAAACTGTGTCAGGAGGTCACAGTGAACTTCAATGAAAATCGATTTAAGAATCGATTTGCCCTAATTACCGGATGCGGAAGTGAACATGGTATTGGATATGCGATCGCTCATCAATTGATTCAAAGCGGAGCTCAAATTGCCATCACTTCCACCACCGACCGGATCTTTGATCGTCAAAAAGAACTGGAAACAGTTAAAAATGATCGTGTTAAAGCTTATATATGTGATTTGACGAATCGAGATCAAACGAACCAATTGGTTAAAAAGATCTGTCGGGATTTCAAGCGTATTGATATCCTCATCAACAATGCCGGGATGGCTCAAGTCGGTGATCCGGAAGCCTTTGATCATTTGGCCGAGATTGATCCGTCTGATTGGGATAAAGCCATTGGTCGAAATTTAACCACGTGTTTCAATATCACCCATGCGGTATTACCGGAAATGATCAAACGTCGGTATGGACGAATTGTGAATGTATCCTCCGTGACTGGTCCGCTCGTCAGCAACCCTGGTGAAACAGCTTATAGCGCCGCCAAATCCGCTATGGTCGGAATGAGTCGAAGCTTGGCTTTGGAAGTCGCAATGAAGGGGATCACGGTTAACAATGTTGCGCCAGGATGGATCAATACAGGTTCATCAACCACTGAAGAAAAGTGTGCCGCTGAAAATACCCCCATGCAACGAGCTGGGACACCGGATGAGGTGGCAAACTTGGTTGCTTTTTTAGCGTCCGATGAAGCAACTTACATTACCGGGCAATTGATTGTGATCGATGGCGGAAATGCCATCCAAGAATACAAAGGACCCCGGGATCAATATTATTAACGAATTATGGAAACAAATAATAACGACACTCAAAATAAACAATCGGTCTTGATTACCGGAGGTTGCGGAGGGGTTGCCAGTGCATCCGCCGCGCTTTTCCTTAAAAGAGGGGCTCAGGTATTGCTAACGGATATCAACGAAGAACGGCTTAAAAAAACGGTCGAAAAATTGTCGTCCCTGCCTGGCGAACTCCGATCTTGGAGTGTGTTAGGGGACAAAGGAGCAGCTGTCTATTGCGCCAGCAAAGGAGGGGTCAATTTGGTAACCAAAGCCCTGGCAATCGAAGGTTGAATTATTTTCCCAAGCTTTGCTGGTCACTTGGTGGATTTTTTCATGCGCATCTTTTTTACCGATTTTTTTCGCTGCAATAAACATAAGCTCTTCGGCGAGAATCATTCCCTTGGTGCGTTTTATATTATGTTCCAATGACAGTTCCCCGTAGGGCGTCCAGCGGAGTTTGTAAAGAAAATAAGAGCCACGGCTTTAGCCGTGGGTATCAACTTATTGCAACTAGAGGTTTCCCATCTCTTGTGGCACTACCGGTAGCAGAAAAAGACGTACATGAATGATAGCCTTTTGTCCGCGCTAGATATGCTGATGACTGAATGTCACCTTCCACTCCAGTCTCTTTCGGATACGGGGTATCAGGACGTCCCCAGATTTCTGTCGGATAAAGACCGATCGAAACAAGATCAAGGACACTTATCCCATACCCTTTGGCTTCGCACCCGTCTCGTATTCCTCTCAGCCAGTCTTTGAGATCCGGATCATACTTCCATAGGTAGTATGACCAGACCTGTATATCCTTGGTCGCACCTTCCTTGCCGTATGCTTTAATAAGTTTACTCTTAAGTATTGCCCAGTTGTGGAAAATTAGATGGCCAACCTTTTCGCCGTATTGATAACCCATCTGGTAGTTTGAGCCGGATACCACAACCACCGGGGGCATACCGGCACTCGTGACAGGCTGTGGCGGATTAAGTGACTTGCCTCGCTTTTCCACTGACAGTGCCTCCTTAGCTAAAAGGATCAATAATGGTGTGCCGTGAACAACACAATCAGTATCATTTCCCTATTCGAGATAGGCGCCTTTGTCCGCGCTTGCGGCGTGTCTGGCAAAATGAGCCAGATAGCCCTTGGTAACCTTGGGTTGCGGTGGCCTCCAAGAGGCCAGCCTTCGCCTTATTTCTTGATCTTCGATTTCGGTGCAGACCTTCCGGGCGGGTATATCTATGTCGATGATGTCTCCGTCGCGGAGCACAGCGATGGGACCACCGACCATGGCCTCCGGCACGAGGTGCCCTACGCAGGGGCCTCCCGAGGTGCCAGAAAACCTCCCATCCGTAAGGATGGCCACCGAGCGGTCGAGCCCCAGATCCACAAGCAGCCATGTGGCCATTACCATTTCTCGCATCCCGGGCCCTCCTTTAGGCCCTTCGTACCGGATGACCAAGACCTCGCCTCCCTTCACTTGCCCGTTCAATAGGGCGTGGATACACTCTTCTTCCCGTTCGAAAACCCTGGCAGGGCCTCGGTGTCTCTGCATTTCCGGCCTGACTGCCGACTGTTTCACCACGGCAATTCCCATGTTGCCCTTCAGGATGGCAATACCCCCATTTTCGGCTTTTGGATTGGAGATCGGACGGATGATCTCCGGGTCCTTGATTTCCGCCCTCTCGAGATTCTCCCCCAAGGATTGGCCGCTCGCGGTCATCACACGGGTATCCAGGAGGGACTCCATGGACTTCATGACGCCCTGCAACCCTCCGGCCCGTTCGAAGTCCTCCATAAGATACCTGGGATCAGAGGGCTTAATCTCCATGATGGATGGGGTTTTCCTGCTGATATCCTCAAAATCATTCAGGGTGAAAGGAAATTCCAATTCATGTGCAATGGCTGGAAAATGGAGGGTCAGGTTGGTAGAGCCGCTCGTAGCGCAACAGACCTTGACCGCGTTGCGGAAGGCGGCAGGCGTCAAGATATCCCTCGCCTTCACGTCCTCCTGCAGGAGTCGCATCACCTTTCTGCCCGCGTCCTCAGCCAGCTTTTCAAGGGCCGGGTTCGTGGCACAGAGGGCTGAGTTTCCGGGCAGTGAAAGACCAAGAGCCTCCGCAGCGATGCACATGCTGTTTGCGGTCCCCATTAGGCAGCATGCGCCTGGACCTGGACAGACACAACCCTCCACCTCCCGCAATTCCTCCTGGGTAATCTTGCCCTGTTTGTGCAGAACAAAATATTTCCCCATGGAGGACACGTCCAGTCTCTCCCCTTTGTATCGCCCGGCTGGCATGTAGCCGCCAGTAACCAGAATGGTTGGAAGGTTGCAACGGACGGCCGCCATGATAAGGCCAGGTACGATCTTGTCACAGGTGCCAATCATGACCACGGCGTCATAGCTGGCATGCTCCACCATCATTTCCACGGAGCCCGCAATCAGGTCCCGACTGGGAAGAATATACTTGAAACCCTCGTTTCCGCTCCCTTGGCCATCGCAGGGGGCTAGGACATTGAAGATAGTGGCCAGCCCTCCGGCCTCATGGATTCCCCGCTTGACGGCTGCGGCGATATGATTGAGATGATAGGACCCCGGAAGAATCTCATTCCAGGTGTTGGCAATGGCAATGAGAGGTTTCTCCAGATCTTCATCGCTGGCCCCCACGCACTTTAGGAAAACCCTGCGCATGTAATATTGAGGGACATCAGGACTTAATGCCTTGCTTCTCAGCTTCCGACTCATCTCTATTCTCCTTTCTCAGGAGATCATCATAATGAATTATGGGTTCAAATATTGGGGTTTAGTTTGAATATGGAAAAATCCCGCTGGCTTCGCTTTTCCGCCTTCGTCTGCTTGCCTGAAGCGGCCAGGATCATTTCTTTAAAGATCCGTTTACCGGCCTCCATCAAGCTCTCCTTTCCTTCAAGGGTCCGGCTCACATCGACATCAATGTGTTCCTTCATGCTGAGATAGGTATTCCGATTGCCGGTCACTTTGATGACGGGCACGATAGGCGATCCTATTGGCGTACCTCGCCCTGTGGTGAAAATGACAATCTGGACTCCTCCGGCCGCCATGCCGGTAAGTTGCTCGATATCATGGGCAGGGGTATCCATAAATACCAATCCCCTTTTGTTCGGGCGTGACCCGTAGGAGATGACCTCTTGAAGAGGACCTTTTCCCGCCTTGTAGATGCACCCAAGGGACTTCTCCTCCAGCGTCGTGATGCCTCCGGCGATGTTGCCCGGAGAAGGATTGCCATGCCGGATGTTTTGCCTCGCCGCAGTGGCTCTGTTTTCCCACCAGGCAACGGCATCCAGCAGCCGACGGGCGGCTTCCCTGGTTTTGGCCCTCCGGGCCAGGAGATGTTCGGCGCCGATCAGCTCAGGTGTCTCCGAAAGGATCACTGTTCCGCCTTCTGCTAAAAGCATATCACAGACGGCACCCACCGCTGGATTGGATGCCAGACCCGAGGTGAAATCTGAACCGCCGCATTCGGTCCCGAGAATCAACTCCCCCAACGGGATCGGCTCACGGTGGAGTCGGGCTCCCTCGGCAAGCATCTCCTTTACGACGGCCTTTCCAAGTGAAACGGTTTTCCTGGTTCCGCCGACTTCCTGGATCACGAGAGCCTCTGCCCTCTTGCCGCTAGACCTAATCTCTTCTGCGATGCTCGCGGCCGCCAGTTCCTCGCATCCAAGCCCGACGATCAAAACGCCAAAGACATTCGGGTTAAGGCCAAATCCCGTCAAGGTTTTCTTGACCAGTGTTCGATCTTCTCCCATTTGGCCGCACCCCATTATATTGGGAAGATAGACGACCTCTTTGAAACCTCGGGCAATGGAGCGGGCAGCTTCCTGTGAACAGCCTACGCTGGGTATGACCAGTACCTTGTTCCTGGTGCCCGCTTTTCCTTCTACCCTGCGATATCCCTGGAAATTCATCTTTTCTCAATGTCGCGGCGCGCTCACCACATTGTGAACGTGCACGTGTTCCCCCCGTTCAATTTTTGTCAGGGTTCGCCCTATCGGTTCTCCATATTTGACCACGGAATCACCCTTTTCTATATCCCTGAGGGCGAGTTTATGACCAAGGGGAATATCCGTCAGGAGTATGATCTTCTCCGCGGCATCTCCTACCTTCACGAAGACTTCGGTCCCTCGCTTTAGCGATTCCAGCGCGGTCGCCACGTTATCTTTCCCGTCAATCACGATGACTCTGATTTTTGCCATGCCCCTGGTCTCCCATTGAAAACCTTCTGGTCGAATAGAAAATCCGGAAGCCGCATCACTCTAGCCCTCAATACCCGATGGCGCATCAGTTTCATTGATTCAAGGCGTAGCGAATTCCTGACGTGGCGTCTGGCCGGTCATGGGAACAATCAGCCCACCTGACGGAAATATGGCCACGCGTGCATTGAAATATTCGCGCGCCAGCAATCCCACTCCTTCCTCAACGGAGGGCGCATACTCGAACCCCATGGCGCGGGCTTCGTTCTCTGAAATCATATCAGACACAAGGATGGTCCTGATCTTCGGCCGCAGTATCACACAGGAGATGGCCATATTGAATTCGATCGGCCTCTGGGACAAGAAGGGCATCCCCCGGCACATGGCCTCCTTCACGAATCTAACAGGGTTATTGGAGGATCTTTCTTTCAGTAGATCAAAGGAATCGACGAATTTGTTCGAGACCGGTTTCGCCAACGGGACGAGCATCAGGATCGCACCGTCCTCTTTGGTGACGCAATCAGGCGGATTCAAGCCTTTACAGAACTGATGACCGTGAGTGTGTGGATAGGTTGAGGTGATCGTGATATGTACTTTCTCCTGGAATGGGACTCCGAGCTCTTTGTAACATGACTGAACCGCGGCGGCAAAGGCTGCATTGAGACTTCCTCCTACGACTCGAACAATCTCGCCGTGCTGGTTGTAAACGCAATTGATGGAAAAATCGAGCCCAATGGCCTGAGCGGCTCTCAAACAACTCTCGTGGAAAGGGTTTCCTTTGGTGATCCCCGCCACTGACCGGTGATGAATGGTGTGTTTCATGTGATGTTCTTTGATAAACTCAAAGTCGGAGACCCCAGGCATCAAAATCTTGGGCCCACCTCCAAACCCGGCCATCGGATGTGGCAAGATGGAACTTATTCCAATTCTTACATCTGCATGAGCGACTTCCGGATTGATCTTGACTACCCTGCCGTCAGGCAGTGACATGGGCACAAGATCGCTCTGCCAGGCGTTGTGCTGAACTACCCTATAGAGAGATGCCGCTTCTCGGCCGATCCTTGCCTCCAGTTCTCCCTTCGTCATGGCAACATGAGTTCCAAGTGCGACCACGAGGATAACCTTTTCTCTGGGAATGCCATTGATGGCTAGGTGAGGGAGGAGGACCTGCAGAATCTCGGGGACGGGAGTAGGTCGTGTCCAATCGTCGACGATGATCGCGATTCTGTCGGAACTGGAGACCAGATTATTCAGAGGAGCGGTTCCGAGGGGCGCTTCAAGGGCTTTCCGGACCATCTGCAAGACATCGGGTGGAGGACCATCTTCTCCACTTTCTATGAAGTGAAGCACCGACCATTGCGAGGGGAGTGAGAAATGTACCTTCTGGTTACGGCTTGAATACAGGTAATAATTCTTTCCCATTGTCCTCTCTCTGGCATCCCAGTTTTCTCTTTTGATGGTCGAAGACAATCCTCAACCGAGTGAATAGAAATCCTGCCTTCCTAGGGGTTCCGTGGCATACCTGATGTATTTCAGGGCGTGTTTTGAATCTTCAAGATGATTTCTTATGGCTCTCTTGGCAGCATCCGGATCCCGCGCCTTGAGGCATTCCAGGATTCGTCGATGCCCGTCAATGCTCCTAAGCCTGGTTTCGAGAGCATGTTGCGCCTCGATCCGATAGAGAGTCAACTTCTGCCGAAGCAGACGGCAAGTGCTGATGAGGGTCTTGTTTCCGCCGGCCTGAATGATGATTTCATCAAATTGAACATCACATCGCAGGAAGACGCTCAACTCCTGCCTGGCAGCGACTTCAGACTCCATGAGATTGCCTTCCAAGGCATCCAGGTAATCTTGATCCCCACTCTTAATGGCCTCCCTGGCGGCCAAGGGTTCGAGGACCGCTCTTATCTCATGGATCTCAATCCCTTCCTCATAGGTAACCCGGCGCACTCTGTATCCCACTCTCGGAAATGATTCGAGAAATCCTTCCATTTCTAATACATGCAGAGCTTCTCTAACGGGAGTTCTGGATACATTGAGACGCTTGGCCAGCCTGCCTTCAAGGATTCGGGATCCTGGTGAGATGTTTCCAAGGAGAATTTCCTGCTTGATCCTTTTATAGACCTGTTCGCGAATGATCAGGCGATCTTCTATGACAAAGTCTCTCAGATGGTCCTTCATATCTTTTTGCTGAACTCGGTTATTGTTATCTTGTACCCCAGTGTTTTTCAAACTTGCACCATAAACGGATCGTTTTGTTTATGCAACAAAAAAAATCGGAAGGAAAAGAGAAAACGCGGGCACTTGAAGCATGGGCGGGATTGGAAGGACCACCTGGGGCTGGGATGGCTTTTCACATCCCTTTCACTTTCAAGTGCTCATCAAGATTCGGGAATTCCCAGTCATAACGATTTCGTACGAGTCGCAGACGGATCGACGTTTCCGTATGTCTGATCCCATCGATTTTATTGATCTTTTCCAGGAGCAGCCGGAGCTCGTCCTGTGATTGGACACTGAACTCAAGATCGAAATCGGCTGCACCGGTAATGTGTGCGATATACCATAATTCGCTGATATCTTCTAAGGCATGAATCACGTGATCCGTTTTCTTAATATCAATCTTGACTTTCATATTGCCGACTATTTCGTGCCTCAACTTATTGACAAGTTTCGGCAGGTTGCCGACGGCAGTCACCTGTATATATTCCTCGTCGATCAGTCTTTTCAGACGCTTGCGAACGGTCGTCTCAGAGATACACAGGCGCTTTGCAATCTCCGTGTTCGGCATCCTCCCGTCCGTTTTGAGCAGACCAATAATCTGGGTGTCAATCCTGTCGATGGTCTCAGTCATGCCGGCTCCTATTTTTTTCGTTTTTTTCTTGACATTCGTATGAAAAGCCTCTATCCAAACGAATACCGAATAATAAAACGTAAGAAGTGAAATTGCAAGACGAATATCGAAGTGTCCATGCGTTTTTCGTGCGTGGAGGATTGAATATGGCTTCGGACATTATGACGGCTCCGAATATTTATCGGTGCTCTGCTTTCTAAGGTGACTAAGCCGGAGATCGGCTCATGCACATTTTCGACAAAAAGTACCAACGGATTACAGAGAAATAGCCCGAAAGACTGATCGCAATTCTCGTGACCACATAAACAAGGGTTTCTCGGAATATCGAAAATCGCTCACCGAGGCGACCAGCTTTGCGCTGACTGAGTGGACCGGTCAAGATTGGAACCCAACCTTTTCATACACACCGCCACAACCGGTCGCAATCCCCTGGCTGCATCGCGACCCAGGCGACCATTACGGTTCTTATTAAGTTCTTATTAAAAAAAGCCTGCCCCGTCAAGGCGGAATCAAGGACGTGACATGATGAAACGCTTAAAGAGACTCCAGAACCGGTATTTGGGAGTCCAGGCTCATGTACGAGGGCTTGTTCTTCTTATCAACGTGGAATTCCTCACCGAGGGCATCGGCTATAAAGTGGCAGAGGGGCTTTTTTCACGGAGCATTTTGACAGCCGCTACCCTGGCATTAGGGAGGAGCGGCCTGAGGAGAAACACCATCAGCTTGTGCTTAACATCATGAAAGATGCCGTGCAGGTTACCCAGATATGGGGGAACATGGGGTAAGGCTTAAAGGAGCCCGCGGCAGACAAAACCAAGGCCTTTTGACTTTTAACCAGAAACTTATTTAAGGAGGTAAAAATGAAAAGTACAATTATTCGAATTTCAACCGGTTTCATTTTTGCGATAGTCCTTGTGGCGTTTTCTGGTATGGTTTTCGCCGCATCGAGCCAACCAAAATACGGCGGTACGCTTAAGATCATTGTAAATGGCGACGTCACCAGCATGGGTTATATCCCGGATCAGATATCTCCTTGGGATTATTATCAGCGCACACCTGCTATTGAAACACTGGTTCGGTATGATGTAAAAAAACAGGAAGTTGTCCCTTTCCTGGCGAAGGCTATACTACAAGATCCAAAGGCCAATACCATTACCTTTAACTTACGAAAAGGTGTCAAATTCCACGATGGCACCGTCCTTGACGCCAAGGCGGTTGAATGGAATTTGGAGGAGATTCGGAAATCGGGAAACCTAGGTGCTTCATGGCTGAGTGCATCTTCGATTGAAGTGAAAGATGACTATACGGTTGTCGTTCATTTTCATACCTGGGATAACACATTTCTGCGGAATATGGCTTGGGATTCCGGTATGGTATCCCCCACGGCGTTTAAGAAAAACGGACTCGACTGGGCGCGTCAACATGCTGTGGGTACAGGACCTTTTAAGCAGGTCAGTTTTCAAAGAGATGTCAAAAAGGTTTTTGAGCGATTTGACGGATATTGGCAGAAAGGAAAACCATATCTTGATAGAATTGAAATTAAAGTCATTAAAGACCCGACGGTTCAAATCGCTGCTTTTCTTAGAGGCGAAGGCGATATGATCGAGAATGTAAATGCCAAATACGTACATTCCCTGGAGGGCAAGCCGAATGTGCTCCTGATTAAAGACAAGATCCTTGGGAATCTATGGTCCCTTGCCGCCAACAGTGCAAACCCAGACACTCCGTTCGCTAACCTCAAAGTGAGACAGGCCATGAGCTACGCGATCGACAGCAAGGCGATAGCTAAGTTCTTGCTCTATGGCCAAGCGAGAGCTGTGAACCAGTTGGTTGTTCCCGAAGCCTGGAGTTACAATCCGGAAGTAAAAGGCTACCCCTATAATCCTGAAAAGGCCAAAGCCCTTCTGAAAGAAGCCGGTTATCCAAATGGTTTTTCAACCACTTTATACTTCAGTTCGGATAGTATGGTGGCGAAGGTATTTACTGCTGTTCAGGGTTACCTGGCCGCCGTTGGCATCAAAGCGCAACCGGAAATGCTTAATACCGGGAAATACGGCGAAATGTATTACGCAACCGGCTGGAGTAGCGGCATATTCGCGCCCGATATGTTGGCCTACCCGGAAATAGGGATAATGACACGCTATTTTTTTGAGGCCTCAAGCCCATTGGGCTTACCGAAAAGTCTCGTCCATCCTGAAGATCTGGAAGCAGTATTAAAGCGGTTCGTCTCCACCCCTGATTTTGAAACCCAAAAGAAGCTGGCCAAAAAAGTTCAATATCTGCTTACTGACAAATATTGTCTTTATACACCGCTTATAATCATGCCTGGTGTTACGGCCAAATACGCTTATGTCAAAAGTGCAAATCCCCGCATTGTAGGTCCGCGTTCTGTGTATAGCTTCGCGGATGAATGGATTGATAAGTAGGGAGTCATGGACCGATTGTGAATGTCGTGTGATGATGTCAGATTTGATGGTTTTTATCAGAAAATCTCACATCATCATGCCATTCATTTTTGTTAAGGAAGGCCCCCTAATTCTCGATTCCCATGGACGATTGGTTGGGCCATTTCAATTCAGAGAAAGATGTCGAAAGGAGCTTTTAATAAATGAACGGTCTTGATCTTGTTATCAAGGGTAATGCCATCACCATGGTGAACGATATGCCCCGCGTGAAAGCGATTGGCGTTAAAGACGGACGAATCGTCGTTGTCGGGGCGATAAACGAAGTGGAGAAAAACATCGATAAGAAAACACGGATCCTTGATTTGAAGGACAAAACCATCCTGCCGGGATTCATTGATAGCCACGCGCACTTAACCGCGACTGGTATTTCCAAGTTGGGTGTTGATTTATCTTCAGCGACATCGGTTAATGAAACGTTAAGAAGAATCAAGGAAAGAGTGCAAATCACACCAGCCGACAAGGGGATTTTATGCTGGGAGTTTGACAGTTTCAAGGTCAAGGAGAAAAGATTCCCCAGCCAAGAAGAGCTCGACGCGATTTCGACAGAACATCCGATATCGGTTCAGCACTATGACTTGCATTTCGCTATGCTTAATAGTGCGGCCTTTAAACTGGCTGGATTTACCGCCGGTGAGGAAGGTGTCCTCACGGATTCCGCTGGCCGGGCAATCGGATTGGTTGAGGATCCCGCGATTTTCAAGTATGTGAGGATGGCGGGGAAAGCGATCCGTGAAGAAAACCACATGGAAGCCCTGTTAGCTGTCGCCAAAGAAGCCGCAAAAGTGGGGGTCACTACAGTTCACGCCAAAGATCCGTTTGATGATGCTCTTTACATCTTCAATCATCAGGATCAAATACCTGTCCGGATGAAAACTCTGATCATGGGGGAAATAGAAGATGGATTGCTGGACAAGGTCTTGAGTTCCAGTATTCCGAACGAGCGAGTTTGTATCGCAATTATTGGCGATGGATCTATCGAGGGACATACCGGTGCCCTGTTTGAACCGTATTCCGATGATCCTGACGCGCTGGGAATGCTGTATTATTCCGACACCGAGCTGCACGGATTTGTGGAAAGAGCGCATAGGGCAGGCATGCAGGTTTCCATACACGCTGAAACTGACCGGTCCATTGAACAGGCTATTTCGGTATATGAAAAAGTTTTGGCTGAATATCCCCGTGAAGATCATCGCCATCGAATCGAGCATTTCGAATTTCCCCTGGGTGAGCATATCACCAGGGTGGCCAAATCCCGATTGTCTCTGGGCATGCAGCCCGCCTTTCTTTCCGTTAATGCTAATGCTGAGCATTATCGCAAGCTTTTCGGAGAATTAAGAATGAAAAGATGCCATCCCTACCGGTCTATATTGGACCAAGGGATCCTGGTAGCAGGTGGATCGGATTCACCTGTCACTCGACTCAATCCGCTGAGGGGAATATATGATTGTCTGACCCACCCCATTGAGGAACAGAGAATCGAGTTCTATGAAGCCCTGAAAATGTTTACCATTAATGCCGCAAAAATTGGTTTTGAAGAGAAATGGAAAGGCAGTATTGAGCCTGGCAAACTGGCGGATTTTACGGTTCTGTCCGAGGATCCGAACCTGGTTGCATATGATCGAATTAATACTATAGAAGTAGAGATGACGATTGTGGGAGGGGAAATCATTTTTGAGAAAGGAATGAACTAGATCTCGTTTTTCAGAAATACTGTGTTTCTCCCCAAAAGGTAAAGAGGAGTCTATTGGTTAATTTTCTCTTAAACCGGGTCATACAAACGATTGTAGTCGTATTTTTGGTTACGATCATTTCCTTTCTGATGCTTCACATTATCCCGGGAGATCCTGTCATCAGAATTCTCGGCATGCATGCGACTACACATCAGGTCGCGCAGCTCCGTCATGAACTCGGGCTGGATCTGCCGATTATCCAGCAATACATTCGATGGATATGGAATGTTTTCCATGGAGATTTTGGAAAATCTTTCATTTATCATGAGAACGTCAGATCGCTTATTTTTGAAAGATTTCCGGTCACGCTTTATCTGGTTTCTGTCAGTCTTATCCTGAGTACAATAATCGGTATTATAGCAGGCGTTATCAGCGCTGTTAAACGAGGTGGAGTGATAGATTCCTTTATAAGCCTGTTCGCCAATACCGGTGTGGCGGTGCCGACTTTCTGGCTGGCAATATTGGGGATTTACATTTTTGCCTTGAAACTCGGCTGGCTGCCCGTCGAGGGATACACTTCTCCCTTTGTGGATTTTTGGCGGAGCGTAAAAGAGATGATCATGCCCGTTTTCGCGACCGCTGTTCCTAATATCGCCATTGTGGGCCGTCAAACACGGTCAAGTATGCTGGAAACGATACGGCAGGATTATGTCAGGACGGCTAAATCGAAAGGCTTAAGGCAAACGGTAGTACTATACAAACACGCGCTACGGAATGCGTTGATTCCGGTAGTGACACTGGTTGGCATGACGATGACCTACTTGATTGGCGGAGAAGTCATGGTTGAGACAGTCTGCAATATCCCCGGAGTGGGGCGCCTGTTGATTCGAGCCGCCTTGGATAAAGATTATTTAATTGTACAAGGTGGTGTTTTAGTCATAGGCATCGCGGTATGCATTATCAATTTAATGGTCGATATTACGTATGGGTGGATCGACCCTAGAATAAGGCACAAATAACATACTTGGCTGAATTAGATATGTCTGAAGCTAATTTTGGAACATTGACGGAACAAGGACACATTAGAAGGATAAGCGAATTTCAGCGATTTCTGAAAGTGATGTTCAGTCGGTGGGTGGTCACCTTCGGAACAATCGTTATCATTTCTGCTATTTTTGCCGCCATATTTGCGCCGCAACTCGCGCCATATGATCCTAACAAAATATCTCTCAGGGAGATGATACAGCCGCCTTCGGCGAAGCATATCCTCGGTACCGACGAACTGGGCAGAGACGTGTTGAGCAGAATTATCTACGGATCCAGAATCGCAGTTACCGTCGGAATGGTGGTTGTTTCTATCGCGGGTATTATCGGGATGTTTTTGGGGCTTATCGCCGGGTACTTTGAAGGATGGATTGGGACTCTTATTATGAGATTCATGGACGCGCTTATGTCCCTGCCACCGCTGGTTCTTATGTTGGCAATAGCTGTGATGTTGGGTGGGGGGATTTTAAAGGTTTATATCGCCCTTGGAATTGGTTTTATGCCCACCTATTGCAGGTTGATGTGCGGAGAAATATTATCCGTTAAAGAAAATGACTATGTAATGGCAGCGAACGTTCTCGGTGCCAGTCACGTCAGAGTCATGTTCAGGCATTTGGTGCCAAACACTTTCCCTCCCCTTTTTGTTGTTATAACGCTTGATCTGGGCTTCGCAATTCTAGCCGAAGCTTCATTGAGTTTTCTTGGAATAGGAATTAATCCGCCTACAGCAACGTGGGGAGCGATGATTAATAGCGGTCAGCAATATCTGCTGACCAATCCTATGCTGTCCATAGTGCCCGGCGCGGCTATTGTATTGCTGGTACTCGCTTTTAATTTACTAGGTGACGGATTGAGAGACGCTTTGGACCCGAGATTACGAGGAAGAATATAAAATGTAGTACAGATAATTAGGATTGATTCATGGCACCGTTGCTGGAAGTAAAGAATTTAAAAGTAACCTTTGATACCATGTCAGGTATCGTAAAAGCCGTCGATGGGGTTTCGTTCACCATCGACAAAGGTGAGATTGTCGGTCTGGTTGGTGAAAGCGGATGTGGCAAGTCGGTCAGTCAAATGGCCATCACCCAGTTAATCGCGACACCGCCCGGTAAGATTGTATCCGGAGAAGTGATATTTGAAGGCCAGGATTTGCTGAAGTATCACCCTGATAGCAATATGATGCGTGATATTCGAGGAGGACAGATAGGAATGATTTTCCAGGAGCCCATGACCTCCTTTAATCCTGTTTTTACGATCGGCGAACAGGTTATGGAGAGCCTGAGATTGCACATGAAGTTAAGTCGTTCCGGCGCCAAGAAACGGGCAATTGAACTCCTTGAGGAGGTGGGGATCCCGGATGCATCAGTTCGAATCAATCATTTTCCGCACCAATTCAGCGGCGGTATGCGACAGAGGGCGATGATTGCTATGGCACTTTCCTGTTCGCCAAAGCTAGTGATCGCCGATGAACCTACGACAGCGCTTGATGTAACAACTCAAGCCCAGGTTCTGGACATCATGATGAAGATGGTGGAGAATTATCACAACGCCTTGGTTATCGTGACTCACAATCTCGGAATTGTTGCGCGCCATGCCCAAAGAATCAATGTGATGTACGCCGGCCGTATCGTCGAATCAGGACCATCAGTGGAGGTTTTCCGGAATCCGGGGCACCCGTACACCATTTCCCTTTTGAAATCGGTACCTCGTTTGGATGAAAAACGAGGAAGGCAACTCGTTCCTATTGCCGGTGTTCCGCCGAATTTGATCGATATGCCGCCAATCTGCTCCTTTAAACCGCGTTGCCCCATGGCGGATGGTTGCCATAGGCAAACTGCCCCCGAGTGGAGGCCTGTCGCTGAGAATCACTTTGTTCGCTGTCATCTTGATGTCAATGGAGAAAACAGTGGAACAACTTTCTAATAATACCATCCTGGAGGTCAAGAATCTTAAGAAATACTTCCCCATTACCAAAGGTATTCTGCGACGCAAAGTGGGCGATGTAAAAGCTGTGGATGATATTAGCCTGAAAATTAATAAGGGTGAGACGCTTGGTCTGGTAGGGGAAAGCGGTTGCGGCAAGACCACTGTGGGCCGGTGCATCCTACGCGTATATAAGCCGACGGACGGCGAGATTCGATTTAATGGACAGGATATTGCCCAATTGCCTTTTAACAAACTTCGTGCTTTTCGCCAAGAAATCCAGCTTATCTTCCAAGACCCATACGGTTCTCTCGATCCCCGGCAGAGCGCCGGCAGCATCGTTGGCGAAGCCATCAAAATACATAAAGTTTGTATCAATAATAAGGATTACAAGAAGAGGGTGGAAGAGCTTTTCGTCCTGGTTGGGTTGAATCCGGAAATGGCCGACCGCTTCCCCCATGAATTCAGCGGGGGACAACGACAACGTATCGGTATCGCTAGGGCCCTCTCATGCAATCCAACCTTTATCGTTTGCGATGAACCGATTTCCGCTCTCGATGTTTCCATTCAAGCCCAAATAATCAACCTGTTACAGGAGTTACAGCAAAAGTTGGATTTGACGTACCTGATGATCGCGCACGATCTTTCAGTCGTTCGACATATCAGCGATTACGTGGCGATTATGTATCTGGGCCATATTGTCGAAATCGCGGACTGGAAAATTATCTATGAGAAGCCGTTAATGCCTTATACGCAGGCGTTGCTTTCCGCGGTGCCTATTCCAGACCCGATTGTCGAAAAAGAACGGGAAAGAATCATTTTAAAGGGAAGTGTGCCCAGCCCGATAAACCCTCCGTCGGGTTGCCCCTTCCATCCTCGCTGTTGGAACGCGGTGCCTGATTGCAGTAAAGAAATGCCAAAGCTGAGAGAAATCTCTCCCAACCATCTGGTGGCGTGTATTAGAGTATAATCAACTGAGTCATGAGTCAAAGGCATATGACTCATTTCCTTCTGAGAGTCGCACCGCGGCCGTATGGGAGCCTTTCACCGACGATCCCACCACCTTGGGTATGATGCGCCACAAATAACGGAGGATAAATCATGAAGGTTATCTTGGCGGCCATCCAGATGACTTGTTCCTGGGATACCGAAAAAAATCTTGAAGTTGCCGAATCCTTAATACGCGAAGCCGCCGGTCGAGGAGCCAATATTGCCCTTCTCCAGGAATTGTTTGAGACACCTTACTTTTGTATAGAACAAAATCAAAAACACTTGGAGCTAGCCAAGCCTTTTAATGACCATCCGACTGTCAAGCGGTTTTCCGAACTGGCCGAAGAACTCGATGTTGTCATACCGGTCAGTTTTTTTGAGCGTGCCAATCGCGTCTTTTTCAACTCTATAGCCATGATCGACGCTAACGGCAAAGTAATGGGAATATACCGAAAAGTACACATTCCCAACAGCATTGGTTATCAGGAAAAGCAATATTTCAGTCCAGGCGACAGGGGATTTAAAGTATGGAAAACAAAATTCGGCGCGATCGGGTTGGGTATTTGCTGGGACCAATGGTTTCCGGAAACCGCCCGTTGCCTATGTTTAATGGGGGCGGAAATTCTGCTCTATCCGACCGCGATCGGTTCGGAACCCGGAGAAACGGATTTGGATTCCCGCGACCACTGGCAGCGAGCCATGCAAGGGCACGCCGCGGCCAACATCGTCCCCTTGGCGGCATCCAACCGTATTGGGATTGAACGAGGCGATAAATTGCAAATACACTTTTACGGCTCTTCGTTTATCGCCGATCATACCGGCGCTAAAGTCGCAGAGGCTGATCGTTCGACCCAATCCGTCATTACCGCGAGCTTTGATCTAGAAGAAATCCGGAGATATCGCGAGAACTGGGGCGTATTCCGTGACCGCCGGCCGAATTGCTATCAAGCGTTGATGACTTTGGACGGAATGGAG
>CAZEGG010000022.1:0-20312 GCA_964511755.1 uncultured Desulfobacteraceae bacterium
TTGAAATGGGCGCGCTTGCGGAGGACATGGCCCTGACGATTCACCCGCACCCCACACTGTCTGAAACCGTGGGTGAAGTAGCCGATGTCTTCCTCGGCGGCGCGACACACATCATGCCCAGGCAGAAGAAAAACAGGCCCGCCGGTTGACCTGCACTCCAAGAGATATGAGCCGCATAAACAGAATCGAAATACCGATCCCCTTCCCCATCAGATCAGTCAATGTCTATTTCATTGAAGACTCGATCCCTACCCTGATCGACGGTGGATTTCATTCAAAGGAAGGCCTGACCCTCGTTGAGAATGCATTGCGGGAAAAGGGGGTACGCCTTTCCGAGATCAAGCGTGTCCTTCTCACGCATGGCCATCTGGACCACGTGGGACTTGCCGGCAGAATCCAGAATTCCGGCGATGCGGAAGTCTTTATCCATCCCCGGGACACGGACAAATGCATCTGGAATATCGAAACCTACGGAGAAAAGAAGAAGGCGCCCTTTCTCCGTTTTTTCAGGGAGGGAGGTTTGCCGGAGAATATCGTCGAGTCGATTTCAAAGCAGATGGACGCCCGGTTCCAGACCTTTTTCCCCGGGGATTTTGCGGTGAAAGACCTGGAGATCGGCAAAACGATCACCTTTGATTCTTTCGTGCTGGAGGTAATCCACTGTCCGGGACACACCCGCGGGTCCGTCTGTTTTTATGACCGGAAAAACAAGAGGTTTTTCTCCGGGGATCATCTTCTTGAAAAGATCACTTCCAACCCGGTCGTCGAGCTGGAGACCCGGGAAAACGGCAATGGATATAAGAGTCTTTCCCATTACCTGAAATCCCTGGAAGTGACCGCGCATCTTGACATAACCCGGATCCTGCCGGGGCATGGGTCCCCTTTTCGCGGTCATCGGAAGAGAATTGAGGAGATTAAGAAACACCACCGCTCGCGAAGAGACGAGATCTTTCGGGTCCTGGAATCTTCTGCGACCGCGCGCGACGGGATAAACCTGTTCCAAATTACCATGGCCGTCTTTCCCAAGCTCAAGGCATGGGATATCTTCCTGGGAATGTCCGAGATCCTCGGGCACCTTGAAATGCTCGAAGAGGAGGAACTCATTCAGTCCCGGATGGCTGGCGACCAGCGCATGTATCAGGCCCTTGACCGCTGAGAATGATATTTGCCCTCCCATTTCTCCTATGCTAAGCTTCTCCCTTCCCGGCTTTCCATCTTTGGGCCTTTCCCCCCTTTTTTGCGCCGGTGCCCATCTGTTTCCGAAGGGAGAAAATGCCATGCTGCACCTACTTGAAGATGACCCTGCTGTTGCGCAATTGATCAGGAAGGAAGAAGAGAGGATCGAAAATACCCTGGACCTCATAGCCGCAGAAAACCACCCTCCTCTTTCCATTCTGGAGGCCGTTGGATCGATACTGAACACCAAGACAATAGAGGGCTATCCCGGCAGGAGATTTCATGCGGGGTGCGAATACGTTGACCAAATAGAGCGCCTGGCGATTTCCCGGGCAAAAGGTCTTTTTGGGGCTGAATACGTAAATGTTCAACCGCACAGCGGCACATCGGCGAACCTTGCCGTGTTCTTCTCCGTCCTGGACCCCGGTGACAGGGTACTCGCCATGAGCCTGCCTCACGGAGGGCATCTCTCTCATGGTCATGCGGCGTCCATAACGAGCAAATGCTTCTCATTCCGCCACTATGGTGTAGACAGCGCAACGGAACGTATCGACTATGACGATATCAGGCGGATCGCTGACGAATTCAGGCCCAGGATGATCGTGGTCGGGGCAAGCTCGTATCCCCGCTTGATTGATTACGAAAAAATGGCCGGCATTGCCGGGGACGTCTCAGCATATCTGTTCGCTGATATGGCGCATATCGGAGGTCTCGTGGCTGCCAAGGCGATCCCCAGCCCGGTGCCCTACAGTGATTTTGTGACATTTACCTGTTACAAGACCATGATGGGCGGCAGGGGCGGGGTTATTCTGTGCAAAGAGCAATACGGCAAGAAGATTGACAAGGCTGTATTTCCCGGATGCCAGGGAACAAGCGCGGTCAATTTTATTGCCGCAAAGGCGATCATTTTCAAACTGGCCCTGGAACCCCGATTTGTGGAGATCCAGGGGAACACGCTTACCAATGCCGCTTCCCTTGCTCAAAAACTCGAGACGAAAGGCTATCGGATCGTAACGGGTGGAACGGAAACCCACCAGGTCATTGTCGACCTTGCTCCAAAAGGAATAACCGGGGGTGAAGCGGAAATTATATTGGAATCCGTCGGAATCATCACGAACAGGAATGTGATCCCGCGGGACGCGCTGCATCCGGGAACTGTCAGCGGAATCCGATTGGGAACCGCAGCTGTTTCCACAAGGGGTATGGGTGAAGCGGAAATAGCCCGGATAGCAGACCTCATGGATAATGCCCTGACAAATAGCAGCAAAAAGGAAAATCTGAACCGGACCGCAAGAAGCGTATCCGAGTTGTGCAGAGGATTTCCGGTGTACGGATAACTGCCCGGGCAGCAGAGTGGATCTCTTCCCGAAGAGCGGGAGACATCAGGGAGTTCCCCAAGCATCACACCTTTCCTGACCCCGGACAAGGAGAACCTATCCGGAGCCTCCACCAGACATGGAGAGTTCGGTTCCAGCAAAGCTGCCGGAGGCTGTTAACCCGCATTTCTCACGGGTCTTCGTAATGAGGCGGTGGAGAGTCGCGTGGATACAAGGCGCGAGAAGAAAAATGGATGAAGGCGTACTACCAGTACGTCGAAGTCATTTTTCGAGCGCAACGCAGTAGGCATGTGACTATCCGCCGCCACAGTAGATTGCCCGTGAGAAATGCGGGTCAAGGGCGATTGGAGGGAGAGGGTCCGAAAATGTCTTGCCTCACCTAAATGAAAGGCATATGATCTTCGGATTGACTTCAAAAAACTGCCGCTGACAGCCCGCGATTCCGGACATGGGCAATTATTCGAAGGGAGCATTTCATGAAAAGAAAATGGTCAATCGGCATCCTGCTTGTGGCACTCATCCTCTTCTGGTGGGGCCTTTCCATCTATCCTGACTGGCTTTGGTTCGGGAAACTCCACTACGCGTCTGTCTTCTGGACGATGGTCCTCAGCAAATTTGGGATTGGTGTGGTGATCTGGCTCCTTCTGGTGCTTATCATCGCCTTGAACCTCTGGATCGCAGGCCGCACCAAGGCGGTGGGGCATCCAAGGCCGACTCCCTCGCCCGAGAGCGACATCCTGGCGCAGTTCGGGCTCTCAGGCAAGTCTGCCGGGATTCTCCTGTGGGCGCTCGTCGTGATCATCAGTTTTATTATCGCCCAGAAGGGCGCCGACCAGTGGGACATGATTCTTCGTTACTTCCATCAACAGCCTTTCGGGATCAAAGAC
This sequence comes from uncultured Desulfobacteraceae bacterium, assembly GCA_964511755.1. Lineage (GTDB taxonomy): Bacteria > Desulfobacterota > DSM-4660 > Desulfatiglandales > Desulfatiglandaceae > B46-G9. The sequence goes on from CAZEGG010000022.1 coordinate 3,401, forward strand.
CCTATCTTCAACAATGACGTGGGTTTTTATGTCTTCTCCCTGCCTTTCTATCTCTTTCTCCAGGGCGGGCTGCTGGTTCTGTTCGTCTTTTCAGGTCTTGTCACTATCGCCTGGTACCTGAAAAACGGCGCCATTCAAATAACGAATCTGGATCAATACGCCCAGGCCCAGGGGAAGCAGATGCCCGCCCCGAAAATCGATATTGAACCCAGGGCCATAAAACATATCGTTGTGTTCGGCGGCATTATCGTTCTGCTTCTGGCCTGGGGCTACCGCCTGAAAATGTACAACCTCCTCTATTCCACGAACAGCGCCGCATTCGGAGCCGGCTACACGGATATCCATGTCAGGATGCTGGCCTACGGATTCCTGATCTTCGTTTCTCTGGCATTCGCAGTGATCCTGTTCCTCAATGCCCGTACCATCAGAAAGAAACAGATCTGGCAAAGCGGCGGCATCTGGCTGGGCCTGATCATACTCCTCGGCACCCTGCTCCCCGTGGTGGTGCAGAAAGTGGTGGTCCAGCCAAACGAACTCTCGAAGGAGACCCCGTACATCGGCCGTAACATCAAGTACACCCGCCAGGCGTATAATCTGAACAAGATAAAGGAAGTCCCGTTTCCGGTGGCCGATACCCTTACCAAGCAGGCCGTTGATGAAGACCAGGCCACGATCCAGAATGTGAGAATCTGGGACAAACGACCTCTGCTCCAGACCTACAACCAGCTTCAATCCATACGACTGTATTATGATTTTAAGGACGTAGACGTAGGTCGCTATCAGATTGACGGCAATTACCGGCAGGTTATGCTCTCCGCCAGGGAGCTTTCGGTCAATCAGCTTCCGCCCAAGGCGAACACCTGGGTCAACAGACATCTCATTTACACGCACGGGTACGGCCTGACAATGAATCCCGTCAACAACGTGACCAGTGAAGGGCTGCCCGATCTTATCATCAAGGACTTGCCTCCTGTCATCGATTTTAATCTGAAACTTGAGCACCCCGAGATTTACTATGGGCAGGAAACAGGCGATTATGTCCTCGTAAACACCAAGACGAAAGAGTTCGATTACCCGAAAGGCGACATGAATGTCTACACCCATTACCAGGGATCCGGCGGCGTCCCCATCAGTTCATTCATCAGACGGGCCCTGTTCTCCCTCGAATTTTTCGATCCCCAGATCCTGTTTACAACCTACCTGACGCCCGAGACCAGGATCATGTATAACCGCCGCATCGACCAGCGGGTGCGTGCCATAGCACCGTTTCTGGCTTATGATGGAGATCCGTACCTGGCTGTCGCGGATGGACGGCTCTTCTGGATTCAGGATGCGTATACCGTCACCAACATGTATCCTTACTCCACCAGGATGCCGACTTCCTTCAACAGGCAACTGAATTACATCAGAAATTCCGTGAAAATCACGATTGATGCCTACAATGGGGATGTCTCTTATTACATAGCAGACAAGAATGATCCTATCATCAAAACATACGCCAGCATATTTCCTCATTTGTTCAAGCCCTTCAAGGACATGCCCGACGCCCTGAAGAAACACGTACGCTATCCCCGGGACCTCTTCAAGATCCAGGCAAACATTTACCGGACCTACCATATGAAAGATGTCCAGGTGTTTTACAACCAGGAAGACCTCTGGCAGATGCCCGACGAAATCTACGGGAGCTCTCGCCAGAACATGGAGCCCTACTACATTATCATTCGGCTTCCCAAAGAAGAAAGTGAAGAGTATGTCCTGATGCTTCCTTTTACACCCTCCAAGAAAGACAACATGATTGCCTGGCTTGCCGCACAGTGTGACGTACCCAACTACGGGAACCTGATCGTATACGAACTCCCCAAAGACAAACTCGTTTTCGGCCCCATGCAGATAGAAGCGAGGATCGATCAGCGGACGAGTATTTCAAGCGAGTTGACCCTCTGGAGCCAACGGGGATCCAGAGTGATCAGGGGAAATCTCCTGGTCATCCCCATACAGGACACCTTTATTTACGTGGAACCGGTCTACCTCCAGGCGAAACAGTCGGAGTCGGATATGCCCATGGCCGCCGCTCCTCAAAGCAGAGGGTTGCGGAGATCCAACGCCGGGGGTACAGCGGTTTCACCGCAGCCGGGATACGGGGAGGCCGCGGCCCTGCCTGAACTGAAAAGGGTGATCGTTTCCTTCGGGGACCGGGTGGACATGGAGAGAAAGCTGGAGACCGCCCTTTACAGAGTCCTGGGGGCGCAAGTACCTGCTCCCATGCAGGTAGCGGGACCTTCCCAGATGCCGAAAGCCCCGATGATGTCGGATTCGGCAAAAGCGGCCCTAGAGCACTTTAACAAAGCCAGGGACTTTCTGCGCCAGGGAGATTGGGCAGGGTACGGCAAAGAGTTGAAAGCCATGGAGGGCATCCTGAACCGGATGGCTGCCAAAGGCCCCGGAACGGAGGGAACAAAGGAATGAGCGAAGGATTAACATACCGGACTGCCGTGAAATGGCTTTTTATCGCTGCCGCGTTGGCGCTGCTCATTGGAACCCAACCGGCCTATGCAAAAGTGGATCTTACTCCTCTCGAGCAGACAAACCTCGGGGTTCGGCCGCTGGATGTGGCTGCTTCGCCCGACGGGAAGCTTGTGTTCGTGCTTGCCCGCGGGGAAGTGCTCGTCTACTCCATCCCGGAAAAGAAGGTCACGAACCGCATCCCGCTCGCGGGAGACTTTGACCGGCTCACCTATTCCCGGGAGGCCGATACGCTTATTCTGACCAGCACCACGTCGGGGGCACTCAAAACCGTCAAAGTGCAACCGGTTTTCCAGATTGATATTTCAAACCACCCATTTAAGGGTCCCGCAGACGCACCGGTCACTCTTGTGGTTTTTGACGATTACCAGTGACCTTACTGTGCGCGCATGGAGCGCCTCATCCAGCAGGTGCTGGATCGGTACCCGGACAAAGTCAAACTGGTCGTCAAAAATTTCCCCCTTTCGAGCCATAGGTTCGCGCGGAAGGCCGCACAGGCGGCAGTGGCGGCCTGGGAACAGGGGAAATTCTGGGAATATCGGCGCGAGCTCTTCGAGAATTATCGATCCCTCAGTGACGCCAAGATACTGGATATAGCGAAGAGCCTGGGTCTCGATATGCCCCGGTTTACCAAAGACATGAACTCCCCATCCACAAGGGATTTTGTCGAAAGGGACGTCATGAACGGCAGGCTGATAGGAGTGCGGGGAACCCCGAGCATCTTTGTCAACGGCAAGCCCGTGAGGCTCCACACGCCGTTCGACATCTTCACGGCCATCGATGCGGAATTGAAGAAAGGTTCGTGAGAACCGTCCCGCCGCAGAGCTCAGCAAGGAAGCATCTTCTTTCTTGCTGAGCACACATCACCTTTTTCCGGATTCGAATCTGAAGAACCGGTCCGGCTTCTCCACCAGAGATGGAGGGCTAATCCAGGCGCTTCTTGAAGCGGTTAACCGCACCGGCGAACACGACCACCCCCAGGATTGCCAGTCCCGCAAACTGATGCCAGAGCACCCCGAATCCCACCCCTTTGAGAAAAATTCCCCGAATGATAACCAGAAGGTACCGCAGAGGATTCAGCAGGGTAAGCCACTGGATAAGTACCGGCATGTTGCCGATGGGGAACACGAAGCCGCTCAGCATAAAAAACGGCATGGCAAAAAAGAAGGTGGTCATCATGGCCTGCTGCTGGGTAACGGAGACCGTTGAGATAAAGAGTCCGATACCCAGGGTGCTGAGGAGGAAGAGACACGTCGCCCCGAACAGAAGAGGACCGCTCCCGTACATGGGAACACGAAACCAGAGGATTGCAAGAACCGTAACGATGATCATCTGGGACTGGGCAACGATGATGTAGGGAATGGTCTTTCCCAGTATCAGCTCAAACGGTTTGAGCGGGGTGACGATCAGCTGCTCCATGGTGCCGCTCTCTTTTTCCCGGATCACGGCCATGGACGTAAAGAGAAGCGTCAGCAGCATGATCAGGAAAGCCACGATGCCGGGGACATAGAAATTCTGGCTGTCCAGGTTCGGGTTGTACCAGGTCCTTATGCGGGCATCGATCTTTCCATAGCTCATCTTCCGAGGGTACAGTTCATGCAGGAACCTGGTATTGAATTCCTGTATCACGTCCATGGTGTAGGCGATCCGCACGGAGGCCATATTGCTCATGCTCCCGTCCACGAGGATCTGTACCGACGCGGTCCTCCCGCTGCGGAGGGTCCGGCTGAAATCAGGCGGGATTTTGATGATGAGGTCCGCCTTCCTCCTGAGAAGCAAGTCCTCGATTTCTTTGGGGTGCTCGCTGTATCGAACTATCCGGAAGGTCCTGTTGCCGGCCACGGTATCGACCAGCTGCCGGCTCTCCACTGTCTTTGACTGGTCGAGCACCCCCACCTTTACATCCCGCACATCAGTGCTGACCACGTATCCGAAAACGATAAGCTGCACGAGGGGAGAAATGATCAGGAGGGGCCTGACCCTCTTGTCCCGGAAGAGCTGGATGAATTCCTTCCGCACCAGTTCACGGATCCTTATCCAGTTCATCTAGAACCCCTCCTTTTTCAAGAGCAGCACATTCAGGGCGGAGAGAACCAGGCACATGCCTGCCAGGACCAGGTAGCTGTGCCAGAGGTAATGTATGCCGACATTCCGGAGATAGAGTCCGTTCAGGATATCAATGAAGTAGGTGGCAGGTATGATATAACTGATAAACTGCAGGGCTTTGGGCATGTTGGAGACCGGAAACACAAAGTTGGACAGGAGCAGTGACGGCAGATACGTGATCAGGATAGCCAACTGGTTTGCCACCAATTGAGACTTGGTTACGGTTGAAATGAGAAGGCCGAGGCTGAGGGCCACGGAAAGATAGACGCCGGACGCCAGCACAAAGAGCCAGAAGCTGGATTTCACAACCACGCCGAAAAGGATCTGCCCCATGAACACCGCGATGAAGACATCCATCATGGCGATGAAGAAATAGGGGATGGCCTTCCCCAGGAGAAACTCCTCAGGCCGGAGCGGGAGGGACCGAATGGTTTCCATGGTCCCGTTTTCATATTCCCGTGCGACCACAAGCGAAGTCAGGAGCGCTCCCACAATCATGATGATGATCGCTATGATCCCGGGCACGATAAATACCCGGCTCTCCAGGTTCTCATTGAACCAGACCCGTACGGCGCCTTCCACGGGCGGCTTGATCTGCTTGAGGCCCTGCCTGTTCAGGAAATCCTTCAACTGGTGCTGGTTGTAGTCTGCGATAAACGCGGTCACGTACCCCCTCGATATCCCGGCGTAGTTTGGATCGCTCCCATCCAGGATAATCTGGAGGGGCGTCTCGCGATCCGCTCTCATGTCCTCGGTCCATCCGGGAGGGATCACCAGGCCCATCTTGGCCCGGCCCCGGTCCAGATATTCGTGAATGGCATCGCTGTCCGGCAGATACCTGGTGACCTGGAAATATGGCGACGCATCCAATTTCCGGATGAAATCCCTGGTGAACGGCGTCCTGTCGTAATCCACGACCACCGCCTGGATGTTATCCACATCCAGACTGAGGGCGTACCCGAACATGAGGATCAGGAGGAGGGGTATAAAAAAGGCCAGGTACAGGCTCCTGAAGTCCCTGATCAGATGGAAGTACTCCTTGCGGGCAACCGCCAGTATCCTTACCCGATTCAAGACTCACCCCGCGTCATGAGGGAAATGAAGACATCGTTCAAATCGGCTTTCCGGTCCTGGGGAAACATCTCCCGCACGATCTTTTCCGGGGCGCCGGATGCGACTATTTTTCCCTCATTGATCATCACAATCCGGTCGCAGTTTTCCGCTTCGTCCATATAATGGGTCGTCACAAAAACCGTCACTCCTTCGGATGCCAGTTTCCGGATGAATGCCCAGAAACGCCTCCGCGTGATGGGATCCACTCCCGACGTGGGCTCATCCAGAAACAGGATATCCGGCCGGTGCAGCATGGCGCAGCCAAGGGCAAGCCGCTGGCGCCATCCCGGTGGGAGATCTCTCGTAAGGCGGTCCCTCTCTTCTCCCAGTCTGGTCATCTCAAAGACCCACTCTGTCCGTTCCTTCCAGAGTCTTGTGGGCACGCTGTATATCCCGAGATAAAACCTGATATTCTCAAACGGGGTCAGGTCTTCATACAGGGAGAATTTCTGGGACATGTACCCGATGGCATGTTTGATATTCTCCGACTCCGTGAAGATGTCGAATCCGGCAACATGGCCTTCGCCGGAAGACGGGGAGAGGATGCCGCAGAGCATGCGGATGGTCGTGGATTTGCCGGCTCCGTTGGGGCCGAGGAGCCCGAATATCTCGCCTCTCTTGACGGAAAAGGAGATCCCGTCCACCGCCACGAATTGTCCGAACCGCTTTATCAGGTCTTCCACGCGAACCGATTCGCCGTTAGAACCGGTCATTGGCAAGAACCTCATCTTCCTGTTTGATCCGGTGGATCATCGCCTCTTCCAGGCTGGTGTAGTGCGATCGTATTTCCTCCGGACTGGCCTCCTCCAGGATCCTGGCGCGATGCATGAGCAGAAGGCTATCGCATTTTTCCCCTTCATCCAGGTAGGCGGTTGATATCAGGATGGTCATACCCTGGTGCTTCATTTCCAGGAGCATGTCCAGAAACTCCTGGCGGGACACAGGATCGACTCCGTTGGTGGGTTCATCGAGGATGAGGAAACGGGGTTCATGGACCAGCACACAGGCAAGGCCGAGTTTCTGCTTCATGCCTCCTGAGAGATCCGCCGCCCGCCTGTTCAAGAAGGGGAGCAGATTTGAGAACCCGAGATAATGCTCCCGCCTCTTTTCTCTTTCCTCTCCACGAATGCCGTAGATGTCCATGAAAAAATCCAGGTTCTCATCCACAGTCAGATCCTGGTACAGGCCGAACCGCTGGGGCATGTACCCGATCAGACTTTTTACTTTGGCTCTCTCCCTCACCACATCCAGTCCTTCAACCAGGATCCTGCCGGAAGAGGGATTGATCATGGTGGCAATCATCCTCAAGAGTGTGGTTTTTCCGGCGCCGTCGGACCCCACCAGGCCGAGTATTGTTCCCCTCGGCACGTTAAAGGAAACCTCGGAGACCGCATCCAGACGGCCGAACCTTTTCGACACCTTTTCCGCCTGCATTGCGGAAAGGGGAGACTGGGAATCGGAAGGAGAAAAGCGCGTTTGTCTATTCGAACCAGGCATCGGCAGGCGTCCCCGATTTGAGCTCCAGGTCGGGATTCGGCAGGGTGATCTTGACCAGGTATACGAGCTTTACCCGTTCTTTATGGGTCTGGATGATTTTGGGAGTAAATTCCGCTTCGGGAGAAATATACGAGACATGTCCCTCGTAGGTCTTTTCCGGGAAGGTGTCTATCTTGACCCGCACCTTTTGTCCGGGTTTCACCTTGCCGATCTCCGTTTCCCCGACAAAAACCTTGAGCTTCATTTCCGAGAGGTCGGCAATGGAGATTACCTCTCTGCCCGGGCTCACCACTTCCCCCGGTTCCACATCCTTGCTGGTGATAATCCCGTTGAACGGGGCCCTGAGCTGTGTATGCTCCAGTTGGACGTTGGCCAGGTCCAATGCCGCGCGGGCGCCGTCCAGTTGTGCGTTTGCCGCCTTTACGTCCCGCTCCGTTATGTCGATCTTTCGGAGGTTGCTTTTCGTTTGATCGAGCGTGGCCTGTCCCTCGGCCAGGTTCGCTCGCGCCGCCTCAATGGATTCCTTGCGAAACCCCTCTTTCAAAAGAGAGAGTTCCTCGGCCGCTTTCTGGTAATTCTTGAGGGCCGTTTCATATTTCAACTGCATTGCATCGCGCTCTGTCTCGGAAACGATCTTCTTCGCAAAGAGCGTATCGAACCGGACCTTATCCTTTTTCGCGTTTTCCATGGTGAGCCTGGCTGCCTCAAACGTGCGCCGGGCCTGGGCCACCACCTGGCTCCGGTGTCCCGTTTCCAGTTCACGGAGTCTTGATTTCAGGGCGGAGACACTGGCCTCGGCCCGGGAAACCTCGGCAGGCAGGGTCTTGCTGTAAAGGGCCAGCAACTCCTCCAGTTTCGCCTTGTTTTCACCGGCCCTTTTGACATTTGCCTCCGCCTCTGCCCGGCGGGCCTCGAACTCGGCCCGATCAACTTCCGCCAGGATCTGTCCCTTTTCGGATTGTTGACCGTCATCCACGAGGACCCTCTTGACTCGCCCGTTTACCTGGAAAGCCAGGTTTGACTCGGTTGCTTCGAGAGTGCCGGAATAGTAGATCTGGGCTGTCTTCTTGCGCCACTGCCCGTAAAAAACCAGCACAGCAACACCCACAAACAGAACCAGAAAGATTGCGAGGATAACGGGCTTTTTCAATTGCTGCCTCCTGTTGTCCGCATCACATGATCAGAGCCGCTCTTGTCGAACATCAATGTTGCACTCCGGCGGGAAATGGGATATTCCGGGTAATAATGAATGCTGCGGCCGCGAATGTCAATAATTGTCGCTCACTTCACCAGAGCGGACCCCGGTAAAACCCCGGCTTTGGGGAACAGCCTCTCCGGAACGCGATATTCGATGCCGCCACCACCAAACGCGCCACCGTACAAATGCTTGGCGATGCCCTCGCCGCGGTATCCCTGTGTACCAAGAAACAGCCCGATGCCGTGGAGGCTGTCCAAGATGCGAGCCTGAACCTGATTCGGGATGGGGACGAGTCACGCATTCCGGAGATGGCGGACTTGCTTGAGAGCTATGGAGACAAGACGCTGGCCGAGGATTATCTCAACTGCGGGCAGCCGGATCTTGATGAAGCTGCCGTGAAATGGGCGGATGAGCGCGGCTATTCTATTTCAATGGGCGCCGGTTCGAACCGAGCCGCGTGGGGCAGCCGCAGGTAAAGAGAGTCATCCAGCCGGAGTGGTGAACCGTGAACCAGAGGAGAATACGCATGGCCCATGCGGCTGTTCACTTTAAAACCAGGCACCCCAGGCAATCAATGCGGCTGAGACTCCGAAGATAAAAGGGCACAGCTTGTACGTCGGGAATGACACCTTGAAGCCCGTGAACAGGGAAACTATCGCGAGAATAACCAAAGTAGCTATCGCGACTGCATATATTGCCGAGGATACGGAAGCCAGGGGTTGGGTTGCGGCTGCCAGGACAAACATTGCTATCGAGACAAGAGCCACGCCCTCGACAATCCACTCCATAGTGATGACCCTTCTGTTATCAACCGAAATGTCACCGAAGCCTTTTACAACCCCTCTTGTGGCAAACAGATGTGCAATGCCCCAAAGACCGGTCAAAGCCGAGGCGACGTATAAAAGCACCTGATTCATAGCCATCCCTCCCTGTACAGACAGTCATTCTGAATACCCCGTGTTCCTCTCCCTCGCCTTTGCTGCTCGAAAGCAGAAGGCCGACGTTTCCCAGTCTATCATTTTCAGGCACGGCAGTCAGAAGAACATGATGTCGAGAACCAGTGCCCGCACCTTCCCCTCGTAGGCCCTGATCTGATCGAGGCTTGACCTGGAGCGAACCCTGATTGCCTTTATGCACCTGGGCATGAGCGCTTCGCAAAGGTCCGGAGGTTCATCTCCGTGAAGCTGCGCAAGATCAAGGCCGCAAAGGCTCATCGTTTTTCTGATGTCTGCCGGTTTCTCATTCACAAATACCCCGACGGTTTGTACGAAAGGAGGGAGACGCCGGATGATTCTGCGGGCATCCTCGGGCAGTATGATTCTCGGGCTCCGGGCGAAGATAAACCCGAGCGCATCAACCCCCGTCTCCACAGCCATTTGTGCATCGTTGTTATTTGCTATGCCGCAGACCTTGACCCGTACCATCCTATCTTCCGTCAGCCGGTTCCTGCCTGGACCAATTCCTTGGTCTCGGCCTCCGGGTTTCCACTGCCCATAAGGACGGCCCCGACCAATACCGCATCCACCCCGCTCATAGACTTTTCCGATTGAGACAGGATTGACCTTTTCCCGAATACTCCCTGCAGAAGGGGAAGCAAATTTTATTTCGGAAATGAGACTGATCCCCTCATGTGAGCAAAGCGCCCCCTTGAAATCACGCACGGGCAGAGGAGGTTGTGGGGTATTCGCCCATGCTCCCCGTTTCCGGAGGGCGGCAATCTCGTTTCGTTTATGAGCCAGTATTCCTGCCAGTTGCGCATGCATGGCCGCAGGTCCCTACAATTCATCCCGGACAAAGTTCCTGCATTCGTTTGTCAGACGCACAAGGGCATCAAGTTTTTCCCTGGCCCTGCCGGAGTCGATGGAATCTTTTGCCCTCTCAACACCTCCTGCAAAATTCGTATCAAACCCCGCCGCCACAAACGCCGCAGCACCATTAAGAAGCACCATGTCCCGTTTGGGTCCTTCTTCGCCATCCAGAACCTGCCGGACAATCCGCGCGTTTTCCTTTGCGTTTCCTCCCCGGACGGCCTCCGGAGCGGCTCGTTGAAAGCCATACTCTTCCGGGGTCATTTGGAATGTTTCCACCATCCCTTCCTTCAGATGGGAAACCGTTGTAGCCCCGCATATGCTGATTTCATCATAGGTTCCTTCTCCGCAGACCACAAAGGCCTCCTTTGTTCCCAGTCTCCCGAGAACCTGCGCTATGATCTCTGTGAGATCCGGAGAGTAGAGCCCCAGGACCTGGACCGTGGCGCCTGCAGGGTTCGTGAGCGGTCCCAGCAGATTGAAGATGGTCCTGAGGCCTATCTCCCTTCTCGGTTGAGCTGCATATTTCATGGCCCCGTGGAACCGCGGGGCATACAGAAATCCTATTCCGATCTCCCGGATGCACTGTTCAACGCTCGCATCGTTGATGTCCAGGTTCACTCCCAGATTTTCCAGGACATCCGCACTTCCGCACCGGCTCGAAACGGCCCTGTTTCCGTGCTTGGCCACCTTCACCCCGGCCCCTGCCGCCACAAAGGCCGTGGTGGTGGATACATTGAAGGTATTGGTGCCGTCCCCCCCGGTCCCGCAGGTGTCCAGGATGGTCTCGTCATCCATATTGATCTCGTCCCGATCAATGTTGACAAGGTGATTATTGACATTGAGTGTCATGGCCTTGGCCCGCATGACCCTTGCCGCTCCGGTGATCTCGTCCACGGTCTCTCCCTTGATCCGGAGGGCCGTGACAAATGACCCGATCTGGGCGGGTGTGGCATTCCCTGTCATGATCTCCTCCATCACCTCTTCCATTTCCTTTTCCGTGAGATCCTCCTGCCTCGCTGCCTTTGCGATCGCCTGTTTGATCATGATGCTATTCCCCCTTGTTTTTATGGTTATTGCTCAGATTATCTTTCTCCGGCAATGAATCAAGAACGCTTACAAGATTGTCCACAGTATCAACCTCCTTCGGCACCATAGAGCGTAATGAAGTTTTGAATAAGACGGGTTCCCGCAACCGTCAGAATGGATTCAGGGTGAAACTGCACTCCCTCTACCCTGTATTCCCGGTGCCTCACTCCCATGACTTCTCCCTGCTCTGTCCAGGCGCTCATTTCCAGGCATTCCGGAAGCGAAGCCCTTTCCACGATCAGAGAATGATAGCGTGTAGCCTTGAAAGGAATCGGAAGATACTTATAGATGCTCCCTTCATCATGGATGATGGAGGAGGACTTTCCATGCATGATGCGATGTGCCCGTACCACCTCTTGCCGAACTCCGCACTCTCAAGGAGAAATGAGAAAGAGCCGTTCCGGATCTTCAGGTACGCCGAAACAGGCGTCTCCGTGTCCGCCAGGAATTCCTTGTATACGGGAATAAGGTTTCCTTCGGACGCCAACCGATCAAATGCAGGAAATGATGGAATGCTTTCCACGTCACCGCCCCAAATGCAAAAAGGCCGCGAGGTTCTTGAACCCCACGGCCTTTTATTCGGGTAGAGAAACAAAAAAACCGTGGGGCCTTCAAGAGATGACCCCACGGTTTTGAAAATTATGTCAGTTTACTGCGATGGGCTCACCTCTCCTCGGAGTTGAGCCACCACCAGTTACACAAAGAAGCAATAAGAGTATTCCTGCTGTTCTTGTTCATGGTTAGCTCTCTAACGGGAATATTCCCGGATGTCAAGAAAAAATTTGCGGGTGGTGCCCACCTCGGTTCTTTCAGCAAAGAGGGCCCTTCCGCACGGCAAGGGCCGCTGACAGAGGAAAGCCATAAGCTGCTTCCGCCACCGGATTTTTCTTGATCTGCAAGGCCAAATCCTATATCACCGGATTCCTGAAAGGAGAGCGGAACACATGGATGAATACCATATTCGCCGAAAAGACAGGGAAATCACGGACCGCAATGAGATTGTTCGGATTCTGAAATCAGGGAAATACGCAGTTATTGCCATGGCAAAGGAAAACGATCCGTATCTTGTGACCTTGAGTTACGGATATGATGAAGCTTCCAACAGCATGTACTTTCATTGTGCCAATGCAGGCAGGAAAATGGATTATCTGGCAGCCAATCCGAAGGTATGCGCCACTATCATCGAGGACAACGGGTATGTCCAGGGAAAATGCGAACAGCATTTTTCGTCGTTGATCATTTCCGGAAACATGTATGTCGTGAAAGAGGTTGAAGAAAAGGAAAAAGGGTTGAAAACCCTGTTGAACCATTTGGAAGAAGATCCGCAGCCCATATTCGACAGGCAGATCAACGGCATCGAGTCATACCGGAAAGTGACGATTTTACAGCTGCAGATCCATCAGGTTACCGGGAAAAAAGGTCAGTAGGTGGTTATTTCAATCGCTGCTCTCAGTTCGTCTTTGCGGTCCCGGTGCGGTCTCCCTCCTCCTCCGTTGATCCTCACGGTTGAAAAACCTCCTGTGTTTTCACCGATCAGGCTGGTCAAAGACTCTTCGCCGGCAAGCACTGCCTCGCCACGGCCGCAAAGTAGCGCGCGCCGTAGGGAAGTGAGCGGTCGTCAAAATTGAACCCGGGATTGTGGTGCGGTAAGGATTCTGCGCCATTGCCGATGAATCCGAAGCAGCCCGGCACAAAGAGAAGGAAACGTGCAAAGTCCTCAGATCCTGTAATTGGAGCCCGGTCTCCCTTGACTCCGCCGGGATCGAAAACCGTTTCTGCTGCTTCGAGTGCTGTCCGGGTCGCGCCGGGGTGGTTTATCAGTGCCACGAACTCGCGTGTATACTTGACCTCTACATCACACCCATAAGTCGCTGCAGTCCCTGCTGCGATGCGACGCATCTCTTTTTCAATTTCGGCGCTGACCTCCGGGCGGAAGCTGCGTGCATCACCCAGGATGTGAGCTTCGCCCGGCAAAGCGTTGCGCGTCCCGTCTGTCAATAGCTCCGTAACAGAAACCACGGCAATATCAGTTGGGCTTAAACGCCGCGATACAATGCTCTGCAAGTTGACCACTGCGGCACAAGCCGCAACCATTACTTCTCTGCCTTCATGAGGACGCGAAGCGTGACCGCCGAGGCCGCGCAGGGTAATATCAAAATTGTCCTCTGCAGACATGGCCGGTCCGACGCAGGTTTCGAAGTGCCCAACCGGCACGCCGGGCTGGTTGTGTATCCCATAGATCTCATCAAAAGGGAACCGGGTCATCAATCCGTCATCGATCATAGCAAGCGCGCCACGTCCCCATTCCTCAGCCGGTTGGAAAATAAACCGAATAGTGCCGTCGAATCCACCTTCTTCAATCAGGATCCTGGCGGCACCTAACAGCATGGTCGTGTGCCCGTCGTGCCCGCAAGCGTGCATGACACCATCTGTTCGTGACCTGTAATCAAGGGAACCTCGCTCCTGTATTCGCAGTGCGTCCATGTCAGCGCGAAGACCGATTGATCGTTGATTGGAGCCTCGTCTAAGCGTCGCAACAATGCCGGTTCCGCCCACACCTTCTGTGACTTCAGCAAAACCGAACTCCCGCAGCTTTGTCGCGACAAAAGCGGACGTCCTCTTTTCCTCAAATCCGAACTCCGGATGCGCATGCAGTTCGTGCCGCCACGCTGTCATCTCCCGGTTGAGAGCCTCAAAATCGATTTCCATTCTGCACTCCTGTTAATCGAGCTTTTCCGCTTAAGGGCCTATTAATGAAAAATTCAGGCACTTGTTTTACTTGAAGATGGTCTTCCTGGTAATCTTTTCTTCGAAGGCAACAGGGGCTCCCATCTGCGCCATGTATTTAAAGAAAGTCAGCGGATCCAGGCATTCTGAAGAAATAACGCCGCGATCTGCCTGGCCGTCCAGGCACATTTTGGCACCCACGACCGCAGGCAGGGCCACGGCGATGTGCGAGGAGCCAAACCGCCGGAACAATGCTGACTTCATTTTCTTATCCATCAGCTCCAGATTAGTCAGGCAGTATGAACACCCCGCGCCATTCATGACGCCGTCGACCGTGAAATCCATAATCCAGGCGTAGTCGCCGGAGTTTTCCAGCGCGACTTCGGTCTCTTCCAGGAAGGCATTGGCAGGCCGGGGCACCAGTTTCATCAGAACATCCCGTGGATTGACGCGCACCCCCTTGACATCGATTTGCCGGTCATCGGCGAATCCCATTTTCACAAACGCACCGGCCAGTGGATCGACGGGATATTTGAAATCCACCTCCTTGAGACCTTTGCCGATATAGTAAGGCAGCGTATATGGCTCTTCATGGGAGTGTGATGCAATCAAGACGCGGCCGACCGGCTCCGCAAACCGATAATTTTCGGCACGGCTGAAAATGGAGACGGTCTTGTAGCGGCCGTTTTCAAAAACCATGGGCGGCTCGGCGAAATCATCCAGCGCGATTTCCGGGGACCACCCCGGATTCCAGGCACCGACCACCTCCTGCGAGTCCCCCAAATCCGCGTGCCCGGCCCGCAGACAGATTTTTTCGACCGCATCCATTTGATCGCAGATATAGCGTATGCAGACGTTGGACATACCCGGTGTCGCTCCGCAGCCCAGCAACGCCGTTTTTCCCGATTCTTTGAATTCGGCTGAGTATTTTAGCGGCTTGTTTTCCACCATCTGCAAAAGATACTCATAGTTGCAGGCCGTATCGATGTAGTGGATCTTGTTGGCCAGGGCCGCTTCCATGATGATCGCGTTAAAATCAATCAGGGTCAGATTGATGACGGCGTCTGCGCCGGCTGCGGCCCTGATGACCGCTTCTTTGTCGCCGGCGTCGAGTTCGATGGGCTTGACCTTGCTGCCGCCGATTTTGGCGGAAACTCTGGCAGCCAACTCAAAATTGATATCACCCAGCCTGATTTCAGAGACCTGCTCATCTCTGGCCAGAATGGAAGCACATGGTCCCCCCTGCCCGCCGGCACCGACAACGAGTATTTTCATTTTTTCTCCTTTCTCTTAGAAATTTAAAAGGATTAAGATGACCGCCAAGCTCCTTCTTACATGTCTTCCCGGGATACGGTCGACTGAATCGAGCCGACCCTGGCACGCCTATTTCCTACCGTCTCGTGATCACCACGTCAACTTACTTATTGTCCCATACTCGTCCTCCAACACTCTCTTCATGATGAGATCGTGCTGAATCTCGTCTCCCATCTGGAAATCATGACGTCCGGCTAAGACGAACCCCATATCGCGATAAAATGCGATGGCCTTTTCGTTCCGCTCCCAAACACCCAACCAAAGGTACCGTTTACCTTTTCGTCGGGCAGTCTGCACCGCGTAGGTGATCAACTCCTTTCCCAAGCCTCTTCCCTGGAATTCTCTGCGAACATAGATCCTTTCAAGCTCGATTGAGTCCGGATCATTGAAATCAGATTGTTCCGGGGCTTCGTTGAGTTTGAGGTATCCGGACAGTTCACCATCGGCATACATGAAAAAGAAGCCGCACCTCGGACTTGAGAGTTCTTTTTGTAACCTGTCTCTGCTGAATGCGGCCTCGAGATACTTGTCCATGGTTTCCGCGGTGTTCATGGAGCGGAATGTCTGATTGTAGGTTTCATACGCTAAGTGCCTGAGAATTTCTACTTCGGTAACTTTGCAAGCTCGAATGATAACGTCCACTCACCGGCCTCCGTATCCCGTCTTTGAGCGATTCAGATGTTTCAGATGATATCACCTCCTGTGTTCCGAGATCAATATGACTTGGAGAGCTCGCCCTTTCAGGGCCTATTTTGCTTTAGCGCGCCTGCCGGCGTGTTGGAGTTTGAGTCTTTCAAATCCACCATCTAATTTCCGCATCATGAGTCTCACCGGGGGATTTGGCGAAATTCCTGATCACCAGCAAGGTGTTAGATGCAAGGCGCCGAGGAGCGACGACTGAGGCGTATGTCCTAATACGCCGCAAGGAGGAGCGAGCGAAGGCAACGCCGCAGATGACATCTTGGTGGTGGATCAGGAGGCTCAAAGAAATGTTGCCTTAGACCAACGCATGATGTAGAGGTAATGGAATTTTGTGGCATGGGTCACGATTTCTGGAGAAATCTCCCAAATCCCATGGGGCTCGCCCATCTGCGTTGAAACAAGGAGCCGCCGTCATAGCCGCCGTTAAAACAAAAGTCCGGGGTTTTAACCTTCCCATTCTTCAAGGGATTCTACCCATCGATCGATCGAGGGTTCCCGCCGATATCGTGGCCGGCATCACCCTGGCCGCCCTGGCCATCCCTGTGGTTATGGGCTACACCAGGATCGCCGGGACCCCTGTGATCACCGGCCTTTACACCATCTTCATCCCCATGGCCCTTTTCGCGCTCTTGGGCTCGTCCCGGCACCTGGTGGTAGGAGCTGACTCGGCCACCGCGGCCATCCTGGCCGGCGGCCTGTCCGGCCTGGCCGCCTCGGGCTCAAACGAATACCTTGCCCTCTGCGGCTTGCTGGCCCTTATGGCGGCAGGGATTCTTATCGTCGCCCGGCTCTTTCGCCTCGGCTTTCTGGCGGACTTCCTGTCCCACACCGTGCT
>CAZEGG010000023.1:0-20268 GCA_964511755.1 uncultured Desulfobacteraceae bacterium
GGATCAAAATCACCTTGTCTTCGGCATGATTGGTTGTGTAGACGATCTGCTCCGGCGAAAGCCGCCAGTTCTGCGTATGGAGAACCGCTCCCATCATGGGCACCGCAAAATAGCATTCCAGGTAACGATGGCTGTCGTAATCGATCACGCAGACGGTATCGCCTTTTTTCACGCCGAGCGCCCTCAGGGCATTCGCCAGCCTGTGGACCCGTTCCTGCATTTCCCCATATGTCAGACGAACCTTGTCCCGGTAGACGATCTCCTGGTCGAGATCAAGCTGTGCCGTACCGTCAAACAGGTGTTTGATGAGCAGCTCATACCGGTAGGCTTCTCCTAGTTCATATTTGTGATCCGCCACTTTTTCTCCTTATCCACGAAAATCGATATTTTCAACAGCGGTTCCAGTCGGTCCTGTGTTCAACCGTACCGGAGGAAATTCGGGGATATCCATGCCCGCATAACCGCCCCTGCGTGCCTTCATCACTTCAAGCAGTTCCCCGTAGACCTGTTTCGGTTCCGGCATCGTCTTCTCCCTTCTCATGCTTTGTCAGTATACGCCCTTTCGCCCTCTCTCCAAGAAGATTTTCCTTTCCGATCTTTTGCCGAACAGCTTTCGTCCCTGATCTGACCAGTTGGTTATTTTGGGATCCAGACACCCTTCCCGGGGATAAAACAGAGCATCCTTATTTTTGGAGAATGCGTTCTGACGGTTGTCTCCTTCCTCCATGGCACGATAGCATATCTTGAGTACAGTGCGGTATGCGGAGAGGCAGATCACACACGACACAAGAGGAAAAATGAATGGGCTGCACAAGCGAACTTTGGAATGCGGGCTGCATTGCAGGGTCATATGGAGTAGCTCCCGGGGGGACGATCCATGATGAACCTCCGGGAGGAGGAAGTAATATCCACAGGTTTTTCATTTAGTTAATGAGGTTGAGCGTCCCATTGGGTCAATAAATCAAAAAATCGAGTTTTTTCTGATCATTTTGACTTACGTCAATTATTTTCATGCCTGATCGTGAGAATAAAAGAATTATAATGTAATGTATTTCCAACTGGCAAATGGCCTTCTCTTCCTGATGTGTTCCAAATTTCGCCTCTTTCTGCCGTTGTCATGGGCTATTTTTGGTACCGGTTGCACATTCCGTTCAACCTTTTCAGGCCATACAGCAGGGAAATTCTGCATTTTATACGGCGACCGATAACGCTCGACTCAGGAGGTGGTTTATGTCCGACCGATCCTTTCTATCCACGCTGCGCTTTTTTCGGCCGAAGGGTGAAAAGTATGGCTGTAAGGAAGAAAAAATCGCCGAAGGATGGGGAGAAATTCGCTGTGGTCAGAGAGGCTGGGAAGACTTCTACCGCAAACGGTGGCAATACGATAAGAAGGTTCGTTCCACCCACGGTGTGAATTGCACGGGCTCCTGTTCCTGGGATGTCTACGTCAAAAACGGTATCCTGGTTTGGGAAACACAGCGAACGGATTACCCTGACTGCGGGAAGGAGCTTCCGAATCATGAACCCAGAGGATGTCCGAGAGGTGCCACCTATTCCTGGTATACGTACAGTCCGGTAAGACTCAAATACCCGCTCATGCGCTCATCCCTGATAAGACTGTTTCGAACGGCCCTGAAAGAGCATAAAGATCCGGTGCATGCCTGGAAAAGTATCGTCGAAGATCCCGAAAAGAAAAAGGCATACCAAGAGGAGCGGGGCAAGGGCGGCTTTGTCCGTGTTTCCTGGGATGAAGCCACAGCATTAATCTCCGCCGCATTAATCCATACCATTCAAGAATACGGCCCTGACAGAATTTTCGGATTCACCCCTATTCCGGCTATGTCCATGGTATGCTATGCATCGGGAGCCCGATTCCTCTCACTAATCGGGGGCTCCATGATCAGCTTTTACGATTGGTACTGCGACCTGCCGCCCGCCTCCCCACAGATCTGGGGAGAACAGACCGATGTTCCGGAAAGCGCCGACTGGTATGAATCAACGTATATGATTGTCTGGGGCACCAATCTTCCCATGACCCGCACACCGGATGCGCATTTCTTCACCGAAGCGCGATATCGTGGTGCGCGTGTGGCTGCCGTAGCACCTGATTATGCCGAATACGTCAAGTTCGCGGATACCTGGCTGCCTGCAAAAGCGGGAACGGATGCGGCACTGGCCATTGCTATGGCTCACGTGATTCTCAAAGAGTTTTATATGGATCGCCAGACAGATTACTTTTTTCAATATGCCAAAAATTACACGGACCTGCCGTTTCTTGTGATGATCGAAAAAAATGAAGATGTCCATGTCCCAGGACGCTTTTTGCGCGCGTCGGACCTGGGGAAAGAGATGAACAATGCAGAGTGGAAGACGGTCTTATACGACAAAACGCAGCGCGATTTTTGTATCCCTCACGGCAGCATCGGCTTTCGTTGGAACGAATCCGGCAAATGGAATCTTCATCTCAAGGATGCTGTTAACGGCAAGGAAGTGGACCCTGAACTCAGCTTTGCAAAGGACAATGACGCGTGGATAACGGTTCATTTCCCTTTGTTTGATTTCAAGGGATCGCGGCTGAAATCCGGTGCCGTGCCGGTAAAAAAAGTGATCACCGCAAAAGGAGAATGCCTGGTGGCCACTGTTTTCGATCTTATGGCGGCTCATTTGGGGGTACCGCATCCCGAGTACTCCGGCCAAGCCGACTATCCTGAGAATTACGATGATCCAAGTCCTTACACGCCGGCCTGGCAGGAGGCGATAACCGGAGTGCCCAAGGAAGATGCCGTTCGCGTGGCAAGAGAATTTGCCGAAAATGCCGAAAAAACACGGGGCAAGTCATTGATCTTCCTTGGCGCCGGCACCAATCACTGGTACCACAGTGACATGATTTACAGGACCATCATCAGCCTGACGACCCTTTGCGGGTGCCAGGGGGTGAACGGCGGCGGTTGGGCCCATTATGTGGGGCAGGAAAAGGTCCGTCCGCAGGCCGCCTGGTCGCAGGTTGCTTTTGGACTGGACTGGCGTCGCCCCCCCAGGCTGCAGAACGGGACTTCGTTTTATTACTTTGCAACCGGCCAGTGGCGTTACGACACGATGAATCCTCAACAGCTTTATTCGCCTGCTGCTGAATCAAAAGCGCGTAAACACATGGCCGATTATAATGCAGTCGCAGCCCGGTTGGGCTGGCTCCCCTCCTATCCGCAGTTTGATAGGAACCCCATTGATATCTGCCGTGAGGCTGTCGAGAAAGGCCTTTCCTCTGATGAGGAAATCATCGGTTATACGGTTGAAAAGCTCAAGAAAGGAGAAATGAAGTTCTCTCTGGAGGACCCTGACGATCCGCAGAATTTTCCCCGGATGCTTTTTCTATGGCGGGCCAATCTGCTCGGTGCAAGCGGCAAGGGACACGAGTATTTTCTGAAACATCTTCTCGGCGTCAAGAGTGCAGTTCTTAATACCGATGGAGATAACCGGCCCGAAGAAATTACCTGGCGTGAGCCTGCCCCTGAAGGCAAGCTCGATCTTCTCGTCACCCTGGAACTGCGCATGTCAACCAGCGCAACGTATGCCGACGTGGCATTACCCGCTGCCGGATGGTATGAAATGCATGACTTGAGTACCACGGATATGCATCCTTTCATTCATCCGTTCAACCCAGCCGTCGATCCCCTATGGGAGTCACGCACAAATTGGGAACAGTTCAAGGCCATTGCCAAGAAGTTTTCGGAACTGGCTGCTGTTCACCTGGGTGAAATGAAGGATCTGGTCGCAACGCCATTGATGCACGACTCTCCGGGAGAAATCGCCCAACCTGAAGTAATGGATTGGAAAAAAGGGGAAACCGATCCTGTACCCGGCAAAACACTTCCCAATCTGGTTGTGGAAAATCGCGATTATCCTAATACATACAAAATGATGACCGCCTTGGGGCCGCTGGCGGAAAAGGCCGGCATCGGGTCGAAGGGAGTGGTATGGGCTGCCGGTGAAGAATATGCACGACTCAAAGAAAAACTTGGCATCATCTCGGAACAGGGCATCAGCTACGGAATGCCGTCTCTTGAGACCGGAAAACAGGTGGCTGAAACGATTTTGACCCTTGCACCGGAGACGAACGGAGAGACCGCCGTTAAGTCCTGGAGAGGACTCGAAGAGAAAACCGGCCTCAAACTGACCCATCTGAGCCGTGAACGGGAAGGTGAAAAACTCTCCTTCAGCGATATCAGCGCTCAACCCAAGAAGATCATCACATCGCCCATCTGGAGCGGAATTGAGTCTGAAGATAGACGGTATTCGCCATTTGTGATCAACATTGAAGAAAAAGTCCCCTTTCGGACCTTAACCGGGAGAGCGCAGTTCTACCTGGACCATCAGTGGATGCGTGATTTCGGAGAAAACCTTCCCCTTTTTCGTCCGCCTGTCGATATGAATGCTCTCGGTTCCGCGAGGGTGCAACGTGATCATGGAAGGGAACTGCTGCTTAACTACCTGACCCCACACTCCAAGTGGTCAATTCACAGCACCTATTCGGATACGTTGACAATGCTGACCCTGTTCCGTGGCGGTGAGGCAATTTGGATCAACAATGACGACGCCGCGAACCTGGGTGCGAAGGACAACGACTGGCTGGAGTGTTTTAATGTGAACGGCGTGGTCATGGCCAAAGCGGTTGTCAGTCACCGGATTCCACCCGGTAAAGCATTCATGTACCATGCCCAGGAAAGACTGATTAATACGCCGGGCTCCGGGTTGTCGGGGCAACGGGGAGGAACCCATAACAGCGTCACGCGCATCATGGTCAAACCCACCCATATGATCGGCGGTTATGCACAGCTCAGCTACGGCTTTAATTATTACGGGCCGGTCGGGTCTCAGCGGGACGAGATAATCGTTGTTCGAAAGGCCGGGGAGGTGGAATGGTATGAGGATTAAAGCCCAATATGCAATGGTCTTGAATCTGGATAAATGCCTCGGCTGCCACACATGCAGTATTCCGTGCAAAAATGTGTGGACCAACCGCAAGGGTGCCGAATACATGTGGTTCAACAACGTCGAAAGCAAGCCTGGAATCGGTTATCCCCGCAAGTGGGAGAACCAGGAAGTCCACAAAGGAGGATGGGAACTCAGGAACGGTAAATTGTCGCTCAAAGCAGGCGGCCGGGCGCATAAGTTGGTCAACATTTTCCACAATCCCAATTTGCCGACTATTGACGAATATTATGAACCCTGGACGTACGATTACGCCAAACTGATATCCAGTCCGGGAAAAAGGCATCAGCCCTCCATCCGGCCGAAGTCACAGATCACGGGAGAAAACACCCGAATCAAGTGGGGACCCAACTGGGAAGACGATCTGGCCGGCGTCTGCGAAACCGGAGGTGAAGACGTCAATTTCAATAACCTGGATCATTCAATCTATCTGGCCTTCAAGAAGGCCTTCCTGTTTTATCTTCCCCGTTTATGCGAGCATTGCCTGAACCCTGCCTGCGTGGCCTCATGCCCGTCCGGAGCCCTTTATAAACGGGACGAAGACGGCATTGTCCTCGTGGATCAGGAAAGATGTCGAGGATGGCGGTACTGCGTATCAGGCTGTCCTTATAAAAAAGTCTACTTCAACTGGCATACCGGGCGATCTGAAAAATGCATTTTTTGTTATCCGCGCATCGAGGCCGGGATGCCCACGCTCTGCGCCCACGCTTGTGTTGGAAGGATCCGGTATGTCGGTGTGGTGTTGTACGATGTGGAAAAAGTCCAATGGGCGGCATCAGTCCAAAAGGCTCAAGAAGTATATCCTGCTCATCTGGAGATACTGGCCGATCCGGAAAATCCCGCGGTGATAAACGCTGCTAAAAGGCAGGGGATTTCAGAAAATTTTGTCCGGGCGGCAAAACGCTCTCCCGTCTACAGACTGGCCAAAACCTGGAAGCTGGCGCTCCCCTTGCATCCGGAATTCAGAACCCTGCCAATGGTTTGGTATATTCCGCCGCTCAGCCCGATTGCGGAACATACGGAATCGGCAAACCTGGATACGCTGATTGATTCTTTGCGAATACCGGTAACCTATCTGGCGAATCTCCTGAGCGCCGGAGATGAAGAACCGGTAAGAATGGCATTGAAACGCCTCGCGGCCGTCCGTCGGTATATGCGATCCGTTCGCGTTGAAGGATCCATTAACGCCGGAGCACTGGACAGTGTCGGATTAACCGTCGAGGCGGCCCAAGCCATTTATCAATTACTTGCCATAGCCGAACATGATGCACGCTTTGTTGTTCCGACCCTCAGCAGAACCGATGGAAAACAGCTCTTCGCTGATCAGGGGAGTTGCGGTTTCAAGTAGGACTTGCAAAAAACAGATGAAAAATGCGACCTGCGGATGGTGTAAGAAATGAACACCCAGATTAAACTGATCTCTTGTTTACTCCAATACCCTGATGAATCTTTGCTGAAATTGCTTCCCGCATTCAGGCAGGTTCTCAATGGGATAGAGGATATTTCCGTCTGCAATAAATACGATAAAATTTTGTCCTACTTAGAGCGAACTCCATCGATTCAGCTTCAAGAAAGGTACACTGAAACATTTGATCTTGTTCCTTCCAATTGTATGAACCTGACATATCATCTTTGGGGAGACACCGAAAAGAGGGGATCGGCTCTGGTGCATCTGGAAGAGATCTACCTCAAGTCTGGTTTTGAGCGTATCAGCAGTGAATTGCCTGATTTTCTGCCACTGATGCTCGAGTTTATGTCTGAACGACCTGATGCTGCAAATTCCGAAATCATCCCGCTTTATGGAGCGGTCGTTGAAATGCTGGCACAGAGACTTCGCCAAGCAGGAAGCCCCTATGCACTCTTGTTTGAACAACTGATAGCCCTTTTTGGTTTGTCGGAAGCTGAGGCTGGTTCGCGGAGGGAAGCAACGATCAATGAGAAACCATGAAGTGCTGTTTGCTTGAATCGAGTTTTCGGTGCTGACCGATGAGACCTTTTTGAAACAACGGAGCAAACAAAAATGAATTTGGCGAATATTCTGGCGTTTCTGGTTTTTCCCTATCTGGCGCTGACGTTATTTGTTGTCGGACATGTGTATCGGTATGTCACCGACTTGTTCTTCTGGAACGCGAGATCGAGCGAATTTCTCGAAAAGAAAAACCTTTATCCCGGCATCACCCTTTTTCACTGGGGAATTCTGCTGACACTGCTCGGCCATACCGGAGGCCTCCTAATACCTCAGAGGTTTTTTGACATGGCCGGCATCAATGGACAGACCCATTCGCAAATTGCCTACTGGACAGGGCTTGCAGCCGGTGCGGCGGCTTTTGTGGGTTCGGCATTGCTGCTCCGACGCAGAGTAACCATGAAGCGCATCCGGGTGACCACGACCGTCAATGACTACGTAACCATAGCGGGTCTGGTGCTGGTCACGGGTTTAGGGCTGTATAACGTATTGTTCGGCCACTTTTATGTCTTGGACACCGTTGCGCCCTGGATCCGAGGCATTGCATTTTTTCAACCGAATCCGCGGCTGATGTCCGCTGTGCCTCTGAGTTACAAGATTCATATCTTGAGTGCCCTGGCATTGCTGGGCTTTTCACCGTTCAGCCGCCTGGTCCACATTTGGAGCGCGCCGATTACGTACCCGTTCAGAAGGCACATTGTCTTTCGACGCAGGGGAACTGATGAATTTGTCCCCTCTGTCGATTGAATTCTCTGGATAATCAATCGTTCCATGAGACGGAGGTTGATATGCCCGAACAACCAGTCTGCTACGCACAATCCAGCCGCAAGGCGGCCCTGTTCTGGACAACCCTGGCCTTTTTCGGAGGCTTCGCCGGCGTCTCTGCCTTCGGCCCTATCGTACATAAATTAAAGGACACCATGGCTTTGAATCCGTTTCTCATAGGGTTAATGGCTGCCAGTCCGGCGCTCACCGGTTCGCTCCTGCGTATTCCCTTCGGTGCCATGGTTGATCGAATGGGGGGAAAGAAACCAATCCTGATTTTGCTGGGATTGGCTGCACTGGGTGTGGCAGGTATCACCTTGATGTTTTGGCTTTTCCCGATGCCGGGGCCCCCTCAGTATCCGTTCTTCCTGCTGTTCGGAATCCTCTGTGGATGCGGCATTGCGGTTTTTTCAGTGGGCATACCGACTGTATCTTATTGGTATCCACAGAAAACTCAAGGTACGGCACTTGCCGCTTACGCGGGTTTGGGTAACCTGGCTCCCGGATTATTCGCGTTCATCATGCCGTATTTGGTTGTCTCGCTGGGATTTACCGTCTCCTATGTATTCTGGTTCGGCATGCTCCTGGTCCTTGTCGTCCTTATTTGCATTTACATGAAAGACGCCCCCTATTTTCAGTACCGTGAAATGGGCATTGAAATTGATCCCGACGCCCTGTTGCTGGCGTGCGGTGAAGAATTGATCCCATCCGGGACCGCCATGGAGTCGCTGAAAAAGGCGGGCTCAAACTGGCGTACATGGGTTTTGACCTATTTTTACTTTGTCACATTCGGTGGATTTATTGCCTTAACGGTATGGTTTCCCACTTACTGGGCCGAGTCGTTTCGAATGAGTCTCGTTCGTGCCGGTTTACTCACTGCTCTCTATTCCCTTTCCGCAAGTTTGCTCAGGGTACTGGGCGGCTACGCTTCTGATCGGATCGGCGGCGAGAAAGTGACTTTAATATCCTTCTTGACTGTCGGCATTGGGGCATTGGTAATGTTTCTCGCCTCACAATCGGCAGGCTCGGCATTGGTGGGAGAGATGATTCTTGCATTGGGAATGGGGTTTGCCAATGCTGCCGTGTTTAAACTGGTACCAAAATACAGTCCGACAGCGGTCGGCGGCGCAGCCGGAATCGTCGGCGGTATGGGCGCGTTCGGCGGTTTTGTCATACCGCTTCTGATGGGAATTTTTGTGAGAATAGACGGTCAAAGCGGTTACGCTGAAGGATTTTCGGTCTTCGTTGTGATGGCGGCGATTGCGTTGATTCTATTTGCGGTGTTAAATCGATATGCTTCAAGGGAAACAGAAGATGTTGAAGTCGCTTCCTGAAGAAATTAACCTCGCTTGGAGCCATCGGATGTAATAAAAGCCAAGTCTGCTACTCGATATGCCGCCACGACATGCTCTCTCACCGCTTGTTTTCATTTCAGATATTATCTTGAGGAGCGAGTTTGCCGCCATCTTTGAGCGCAGATTCTTTTTGAATTCGTTGCTGATTGTGGCGTGCTGCAGAGTTTTCTTATGATTCTAAGGCCTTCTCCGATTTTCTTTTTCTTTTCATTATGAGGTGCATGCATCTTTCCTTGAGCGCCTTGGTGTCTGTATCAACGATGGCGATCAGAAAAACGATACTGCACGCAATGGTCAGAATAATGTCCCCGATATCGGGGAAGATGTAGGCGGAAAATCCCGTGCCTGTGGTGGAATTAAGGAGCAGTCCAATTTCATCGGCAAACAGACCGATGCCGATTCCGATGAGGGCACTGGCGATTAAAGCCCTTTTCCTATCATTGCTGTCATTCAGAATTCCCAGAATGCCGCCCATGGCAAGGGCTAATGTGCCGAAATAGAAGTGGTGGATATGATACCCATCGATGTACACATATACATCAATATACAGGCTGTATAATCTCGCAATTGTAAAAGAAAAAAGGAAGAAGATCAGAACAATGAAAAGTCTTCCCTTGTATCTCTTTCGGATATCAAAAACGGATTTCACTCTCTTGACCATATGATTAATTCCTTTTGATTATTTTATCGCTTACGCAGGCATATTTTTCTCTAAGCGATATTTTGACAAAATCACCCAGAATGAGAGAGAGAACGTCGGGTGCAAAAATGCCTGCTTGGCGAAATTGATCTGAAAATACTTTAAAGCTTGAACACATACGTTGTTTTAGGAGCAACGTTTACCTTTCCACTCCTAAAAAACATCTATCGTCAATATTCTACTAGAAATTCAATTTAATCAACAGCTATCTCACTTCCGCAGCTACTGCAAAAATTATCCGCTTCATTTACTATTTTATTGCATGATTTACAGGTATTGCCGATTTTCGTTCCGCAATATCGGCAATAGACATTAGACTTTCGGCGAACTGATATTTGTATGGAAACAGCAGACACATGCAATCCACTGCCACGACACGTATGTTGGAGATCCCTGCGACCTCGGGTGCCATTTCTTTCAGTCAGCTCTTTTTCATAGGGTATCCATCACGAGCTGTCATCCGGATAGGTTCGCAACTATCGACGCCGAAGCTTTGTTCAGTGGTAACAATTACGCGTTTTGATTTCAACTGAAGGCGGCAGCTTCACCTTTCCCGGTTTTGCAGGCACTCCTCAGTGCGCTGACCCGTGTCAGTAAAGTCTTGTGAGCCTCTCAAGCAGAGTGGGCTTCGACATGGACTCTGCTGCGACAATTTTTGCGGTCTTTGTACTTACTTCTTCTACCGTCAACGTACCGACAACATCCCCTTTCCTGATCGGCAGGGTCATATTCCTTAGTTTAATCTTCAAATGGAACTGTTTTTGAGGCCAGGCAAAGCAGTCGATGGATTGCGCACATTTAAGCGATAGAATATGATTCGGCCTAAAACTCACAGTTCCTATCACCTCGTCTTTTTTTACAATGTGCATCAATTGCAACGCCCCTTTTGTTTCCTGCAAAACATTCAAAGAGTCATCCAGTGCATCCATAATGGGTTTTTTCCCATCCACACCAAGTAATGCCCCGATGATCAATACCTTTTTGGAGTCTACATCATCATAGGAGGCAAAGACAAAATTCCCCCCGACTCTGGGCATGGAGCCTGTCTTAATGCCCACAATGCCACCTTTCCCAAGCGCATAATCCACATTGTATACTGTTCCGGCAACAGGCAAAGTCGCTTGAGGCATCGCTACAATATTCTCAAATGTGTCGATCTCCATTGCTTTTTGAGCAAGCAGCAGTTGATCATACGCGGTGCTTTGAGTGCCTAGATTGATGCCGGCTGGGTCTTCATAATGCGTATCCTTCATCCCAAGGGCTTGGGCTGTTTTGTTCATTTTGGCCACAAATGCATTTACGCTGCCGCTATCCCATCTGGCCAGTGTTGTCGCAATGTTGTTTCCAGAGGGCAAAAGCAAGGCTTCTAACATTTGTCGTTCAGTGAGTTTTTCGCCTGTCACTACTTTTACCACAGACTGATGATCCCTCTTATCATCTCTATATGCTTTTTCATCCTCGCTTGTAAGCACAAGGATTGGGCCATCCTCAAACGATGCCAGCGGGTGATCTTTCAAAATAACATATGCGGTCATCATTTTCGCCACACTGGCAGTCGGCTTGGGGGATTGGTCTGCAGTTTTATCTATCAGCTCCTCATTGGCAATGCATACCGCCCCTTGGGTATTTGCAGGCCAGTTGATATTCAAGCTGCCGGCGGTTGTGCGGCTTGTATTGATGGCAAGGGCAATTTTCGGCTTTCCAAATGGCCTCAAAATCTGAGCAGTCAATATAATCGCTAAGATAATCATAATTAAGATAAGAAAATTACTCTTTTTTAGTTCCATTCGCTTACATCCTTAATCGTTGAGTTCACCTGCAGAGCTAAAATCACTATTCCTAATCTCTTTTAATCGTACAGCTATTTCTCTCCAAAATCCAACTCCATTTTTTGTGCAGAATCCATTTGAAATCAATAGGTCGATGATTGAGATGCCAAGAACCTTTGCTTTAAGATATTGTGGTTTGGTTGGATATAGCGGGGTTGCAGATCACGATTCTTTATCGCAACATCTTGTGAGGGAGTGATACAGAGCAGGCATCTGGACTCTTTACTTCTGGTAGGCGATAGCAGCGCATGTCCGAAATCTTTTTCCGGCTCTGCGCTTTTCATGTCCGCTGGCTCGCTGAGGCAGGTGCGCTCGAAAAAAGTCAGTAGAAGCAAACTGCGCTCCCCCCTATCTTCCCGAAAACAGAAGCATCCAGCCACCGAGGATCACAAAAAGCGTTCCCGCTCCTACCCTGACATAATTGGCCGGGACAATGCGGCTTACGAAAGAACCGAAGACAACCGCAAGCAGGGAGGTCAGAGCCAGTGCCCCGGCGGATCCGATAAAGACAGACAGTCGTGATTTGCTTTCAGCAGCAAAAGTGAGGGTTGCCAGCTGTGTCTTGTCGCCCAGTTCTGCAAGAAAAATCATCCAAAAGGTGGCGAAAAACACTTTGAAATCCATCTCTTAATCCTCCAGTTTAAGTTGGGCGATAGGATCATTTGCGCACTGATCTCTTTGCCAGATAACCCTGAGAGATTTTATATCATACATTAGGAAGACCGTGCTGTGTATTTTAGATCGCAGAATTTCACCGCCATCCGGCGTTCGGCCAGATGCACCAGCGCATCCGAGGGTAAGCCCTGCACCTGACCTAATAGCGGATATCGCGCCACCTCAGGCGTACTCATTAACCGGATGAGCCAAGCCTTCTGATTTCGGTACTGAGCAGCCTTTTCCTGATCGAACCGCTTTCGAAAAAGATCGCCAGGCCATGAAATACTACACTCAAACTCAACCCCAAAACAGGCCACTTGAACCAGAGGTAACCTGTCTGGGTGCATAAGTTGATCGCTGTTAACAGAACCCCGACTAATATGACCACGACCAAGTGAATAAGTAATCCGATCTTCGCCTCCGCTTTTTTCTCAGCCTCGTAGATTTTCATTTCTTCGGCTATTTCGTTCTCATATTTCATTTCCGTTTCTCCCTTTCAATAAATCTTTGCACTCACAGTCTCATGCTGTTGCGTCAAGGTTGTTGAGAACCTTGAATTTTCTGTTATGAGCAATCATCATTGCGGTGCCTATCAAACCTGCTGTTATCAATCCGAAGTCTTCGTAGATTCCGAAGCCGACAGCAGCGCGTAGACCTATGATCGACCAGATCAGGGGAATTATCAGGACATATATCTGCATCCGGGTCCGGCATAACAATAACAAGCCGAATGTGAAAATGGTGGTAGGGCAAGGCGCCAGCCCGAATGCGGGCGACCGAGGCCAGCCATGTCCTGCCATATGCCCAAGAATTGGGTATACAACCATCGAATAAAGAAGAAGTATCGCGCCGGCAAAGGAATAAGATCCTCCTGTCATTCCAAACGCCAATTCGCCTTTTATGACACCCTTCCAAAGGAAAAGCAGTGCTTGAAGTACAAACAGGGAACCAAATACATATGCCGCTCCGGTAATTGAGCTGAAATAGGTAAAGTGATAAATACACCCGTTCCACATCCACATTATGGATACGATTGACGCTACTATCCTGTCTGCGTGTCTTGATCTTTTCATGGTGAGGAATATGGCAGCTCCCCCAAGCAGATATGCGATTATCTGCATTGGCCAAACAGCCAGGTTGTAGGTTTGAAAAACGCCGAGAAATTCGTTAACGGTGAATGGTACGCTCATTTTCTTTCCTCCTCTATCCACAAATCATAATTAATTAATACTGTAGCCCTTAAGAACTTGGGCGAGCCTGACGCCAAACGTACTTCGCCGCCGGCTCAGCTCGTCCGTTTGCCAATGCAGATGGATACTCATATCCGTATCCAGGTCCGCATGAAAATAGACGCGAACTTCCTTGAGGTCATCAATGTCTCGTTCCGCAGCCAACAGCCCCATGAATCGGTGGTCCGGCTTCTTTCCGCATGCTGCCCGCAAGGTTATGATTTCTATCGAATGCATTCAAATCCTCGATTGCTCGCTTTTTCTTTTTGTATGAGCAAGGGATGTGCCATATTAAATATCAACAAATATCAATTAGTTATTCGTGGGCTTGATTTTGCCCACCAAATATGGAAGAATTTTCCACCGTATTTGGAGGGCAAGCAAAAAACATCCGGATATGGCGGGTGCTCAGGAGGGAAACATTGTGGGCTTGAATACGCAGGAGTTTTTTCGTGAGGCCACTATGCGGATATGCGGCAGCCTGGATATGGCATCGGCATTGTGGCGTTTCTTCTCTTATGCAAAGGAGTTTATACCCCTAAACCAGATCACTTTGAATCTTTTCGAGCCGGACATGGGGGCCGTCAGGGTAGTGGCCGGCGCCACGCAGGCGGGAGGGACAAAGCTGGATATTGTCTCCCCGTTATCCCCCAAGGCAAGGTCGGATCTGAAGGGGGACAAATTGACAAAGCTGAGAATTGTCAATGAACCCGAAAAGGATCAGGTTTCGAGAGACATGGCAGAGGTTATGGGCAAATCTGCATCGTCATTGTTAATCATGCGCCTGGAAGTCGAAGGCAGACGACTTGGAAGCGTCGTCCTGCGGTGCGACGGTAAGAATCGTTATACGACCGAGCACTCAGAGCTGCTTTCTTTGCTGAATGAGCCTTTTGCCATCGCGCTTTCAAATTTCTTGAGACACCAAGAGGTAGTGGAGCTAAAGAACATTCTGGCTGATGACAACAGATTCCTTCACAAGGAACTTCGGTCAATATCCGGGGAGGAGATCATCGGTCAAGACTTCGGCTTGCGATCGGTAATGGATATGGTCCGGCAAGTTGCCCCTCTTGATAGTCCGCTATTGCTCCTGGGGGAGACCGGGGTCGGCAAAGAAGTTATAGCGAACGCCATTCATTACTCATCAGGCCGCAGCGAAGGCCCATTTATCAAAGTCAACTGCGGCGCTATTCCTGAAACGCTTCTCGACAGCGAACTCTTCGGGCATGAAAAAGGGGCCTTTACCGGAGCAGTCAGCCAAAGGAGAGGACGTTTTGAAAGGGCATCGGGGGGAACAATTTTTCTGGATGAGATCGGGGAGCTGAGAGCAGAGGCGCAGGTCAAGTTGCTTCGCGTACTTCAGAATAAGGAAATTGAGCGTGTGGGAGGAACACATCCTCTCCCGGTAGACATCAGGATTATCGCTGCTACCCATCGGGACCTGAAAAAGATGGTGGCAGAAGGACAATTCCGTGAAGACCTGTGGTACCGTCTGAATGTATTTCCTCTCATGATTCCTCCCTTACGGGAGAGGAAGATCGATATTCCAACCCTTGTGAGTCATTTCGTGAACGTCAAATCAAGAGAGATGGGGCTGCACCCTGTGCCCACCCTGGCTCCGGGGGCAATCGATATCCTGACTTCATATGAATGGCCTGGGAACGTCCGGGAACTGGAGAATATGGTGGAGAGAGCCTTGATAATGGCTGGAAGAGGCCCACTGTCATTCATTGAGCTGCAGGGAATTGGGCGCACGGAGCAAAGAGAGGAATTTCCCTTGAGCCCTCGAAGCTTTCCCAGCATAGACGAGGCAATGGCCGGTCACATTCGCCGGGCTCTTCAAATTGCCTCCGGCAGAGTAGAAGGAGAGAAAGGGGCGGCCAAATTGTTGGGACTAAAGCCGAGCACTCTAAGAAACCGGATGAATAAGCTGGGCATTTCTTATGGAAGAAAGGAAAGAGAGTAGTTTTTCAGATTTGAGTTGTCACTTGGAGGTAATCCGCGAGAGCGTTGCAGCCAAGAGACCGAAGGCAAAGCTCCTTTCACATCCACCCCCATGATAGCCATGAGCATGTGCCTAAAGGACACCTACGACATAACATCATCCCTCAGATAAACAAGCCTCCAAGCGGATAGACTTGCCCACCGGGAGCCCTATTTTCAGTACCTTCCGGAAGCCGAGAGCCTGGTTCCCCCTTAGAATGTTAGGGCTATGATGTTGAATTTCCGAAAATTCTATGGGCTGAAGTCAATTC
Source organism: uncultured Desulfobacteraceae bacterium (assembly GCA_964511755.1). Taxonomy (GTDB): domain Bacteria; phylum Desulfobacterota; class DSM-4660; order Desulfatiglandales; family Desulfatiglandaceae; genus B46-G9. The sequence continues at coordinate 15,743 of CAZEGG010000023.1, forward strand.
GTACGATTTCAGACAAAAAACACGGCTTCTGTCAGGAAGAATGAATTACCCTGGAATAGAATAAGGGGAACTGAACTCGCTTGTTGCCACTCACAAAACCTGGACATAGCTCGCCAATACGCACATATCCTCCGCCTTTCCCATCCCGGATACACTCTTTACATCACAGGTCTGACCGAAGCTGTTGTAAACAGCAAATACGAACAAAAAACAGAAGCATTATACGCGGATGTCCAACAGGTTGCCGATTCGCCGGGCGGTCTTTCTTGCTCGCCCTGAAGAACAGTAAAGTGTTTTGACCCTTTCGGATTCTCGCCCTACGAATATCAGACCATCCACCCACCTTTCAGAATAGTACAGGTGCTCTTTGGTTCGATGCTCCGGGACCGGCAAACGTGCCGAGATGGCATGAATGGGTACAAGAGCTCTTGTTGTGCTTATGTGTGTCCGCACATTCTTCTCAGAGGAGACATGTCCTATCATTCAATAAATCCCCGACCGAAAATTATCGGAAGATGCATTTATTCATCGGCCAGTATCAGCATCATTTATGCCATAAAGAGGGTTAGAATAATTTGTATAAATATTAGTAAGTTAACGTAGCTGATTAAAAGACAAGGCGTGTGGTGCGCAAGCAAGTACCAAAAAAATGTGTAACAATTTACCACTGTTTGGCAGACAATTTTATCAAGACATTGTTCTCTGTTTGGGTACAGTGGGGTACGTACAGCTTGCCAGGACCAAATCTTAACAGCACCTGCTTGTGTTTCATTCCTGAGCCCCTATTATCGCAAACACACCTGAAATCAGATCTTCTACCGCTCCTCCGGCATTTGTATTGACCGTACCCTGAAATGGCGGTATCTCACTTGCGCTATGCGGACAAAAAATACCGCAAATGAGACAAAAAGGGCTCCTTCCGATCCTGTTGAAGACATTATGAATGTGCCTCAACCCATCGTGGCAATGGCAATAGAATATCCGGCCGGCCACCTTATTCCTTATTCCTTTTCACAAGCATGTGCGATCACAGCTCTTGTATGCCTCATCCGGGGCAATGACGGCGACGACCAGCAGCGGCATTTGGGTTGTACCGCCGCTTCGCGCAGTATGGATACCAACACTTACGAGGCATCAAATAAAGGCCTCAGGCCATTTATCTATGCGCACGCTTTATATCGACCCTGCATTTTTGCCTGACTTGCCTAAACGCTGCTGCGTGGTCGCCATATCTCCGTTGCTGAAAGAACTGATTCTGTACGCTGTAAACCTGCCCCGGCTCTACCCATTGAAGGGGCCGGAACAACGGTTAATGATGGTAGTGCTGGATCAGTTCCGTAGTATGAGCGTCACCCCATTGGAACTTCCGATCCCGAGGGACATCCGTCTGAAGAAGATATACGACCGCCTTTCCAGTGATCCCGGAGATAATCGAACATTAGAGGAGTGGGGCAAGATAGTGGCTGCGACCGGACGGACATTGGCGCGACGATTTCGGGAAGAAACCGGGATGAGCTTTGGTCAGTGGCGTCAACAGATAAGGATTCTGGAGGCATTAAGACGTTTGGCCATGGATGAACCTGTCACTACAGTTGCCATCGAGCTCGGATATGATAGCCCGAGTGCTTTTATATCCATGTTCAAAAAGGCGCTGGGCAAAACTCCGGGGCAGTATTTTGCTGTTTAATCTGCTGCTTTCTCAGGCTCTTACTTCGATATAGGACAATCATACGTTGAATTTCGAAACAGTTCAGGATACGGATGGCAGTCGTCGCTTTTGAGAGGCTTTGGTCCTCAACAATGGCGGCCGCCCCAGGGTGAAACGGCGCATACCGGCTTGCCTCACGACATGACGCTTCCATCAGAATGTAGAAAGCTGCTCACAATTCACGAATAGGGATAAATTAGCCGCAAACCGGGGAATGACCCACTACTGGCGATATGTTGGAGAAATATCAGTTTTTACGACATGTCCCATCGACAACACACACTCCTATGTGTTCCATGACCAGCGGATCAAATATCTCGCTCCTATCCAGCGCGAGATGCTTCCCACCCCAAGAGCGCTTTTTTTCTCGCCGCCCCCCAGCGATATTGATGGATTTTTCCGGACTTGGAAATCACACGATGACACGGAATAAGATATCCAACCGGGTTCATTGCAATCGCATTGGCAACAGCACGAAAGGCTTTGGGATGTCCGATATGTGCGGCGATATCCTGGTAGCTTACCAGGTATCCCGCAGGAATTGACAGCAGCGCCCGCCATACATTTACCTGAAAATTTGTACCCTTAAGATGCAAATGGAAAGGGCGCGAATCAACCGGATGCTTTAGGGCAAATATGCGGCTCACCATCTGACGGATGCGAGCTTCTTCTTCAAATAGGGTTGCTTCGGGCCAGTTTTGCTGCAGGTTCTTTAATGCCTCAGCTTTGTTATCTTTATCGACAAACCCGAGATGACAGATACCTCTCTCGGTAACGGCAAGCAGACATTGCCCAAACGGAGTATAACCAAATCCGTATGAGATTTCCAAGCCTGCTCCCATCTTCTTAAACTCGCCAGGTGTCATTGCCTCGAGGGTAACAAACAGGTCATGCAGGCGGCTGGGGCCTGAAAGCCCTGCATCAAGAGCGGTATCGAGGAGGTTTCTGGCATCGGCCAATTTCTGTTTTGTATATTCAAGGGTTAGGATCTGTTGGAATTGAATGGGGCTGATTCCGGCCCAACGCTTAAAGAGTCGATTGAAATGATACATACTCAGGTTCACGCTCTTGGCGATTTGATCCAACGTGGGCTGAGAAGTGAAATTATTTTCTATGAATAAAATCGCCTTTTCTATTCGCTGGTAATCTTCGGATAATTGTGAAAAATCGGTATTATTCATTCTGCCCTCCGGATTCTCAACTTCAATGTGATCCTATCCGAATCAGATCTTGATAGCCACCCGAATCTTGCTCAATAATTCCGCAAGATTCGGGTGGCAGAATTGCGCTGTGCATATTATTATCAACGAAATAATTGCAATCGACGCCCGATTTATTACCGGATTTAGATTAGGGGAGATCAGGTTTTGTGAAACCTGCAAGATCTGAAACAATAAAGAGATAGGAGAAAAGGTGAGCATAGTCAAAACCGTTTGCCAAAGGGATTGCCCGGACACCTGCTTTATAGATGTGATCGTTGAAAACGGAAAAATCGTTTCAACGAAAGGCAGCAGAGAAAATCCAGTGACTCAGGGTTTCCTGTGTCCAAGGGGGTTGGGTGATCCTAAACGGGTTTATAGCGGGCGCCGGGTTCTATACCCTCATCTATCGAAGCGCAAAGGAACCGAGAATCGATTTTCGCGGGTTTCCTGGGATGAAGCAATTTCATTGGTCAGCGAAAAGCTACGGGATACAATTGAAATTCACGGAGAAGAATCGGTTTTGCTGTATGACTATCCGGGAAACCAGGGATTTCTTGCATGGCAGTTTCCAAGAAGGCTGTGGTTTGCAATCGGGGCAACCACCAGCGATTATTCGCTTTGCGCGAATTCGGGTCACGCGGGTATCGGATTACACTATGGATTATCATACGGCACTCAACCTGAAGAGTTGGTCAAAATGAAGGCCATTGTATTCTGGGGTAACAATGCAAAAGTGAGTTCCCCCCACCAATGGTCATTTGCGCTCAAGGCCAGATCTGAACGAAACGCAATCATCATTAGTGTTGATCCAAGGAAGAGTCAAACATCAGAGGCTTCCGACATGTGGATCAATCCTCGCCCAGGAAGCGACGTAGCCTTGAGCTATGGCATCGCAAGAAGCCTCATTCGTAAAGATGGTATCGATTCGGAATTTCTTGATAACAGTGCAAGCGGATACGGAGACTATCTTGATGAGGCATTGAAATGGACGTCTGAGAGAGTAGAGGGGTATACAGGGATAGGGGGAGATGTGGTCGAGAAGATCAGTGACATTTTAATTGCAAACCGTCCTGCCGTTTTTATGATCGGCTTGGGTCTTCAAAAATCGATTCAAGGTGCTGAAGCGGCGAGAGCCGTATCGTTGCTTCCGGCATTACTGGGATGTCACAGAGGATTTCATTACGGTGATGGCAGGGGCAGGTTTGTGGACTGGGGATACATCAACGGTGCCCGTTTGTCTCAGAATAAGGGGAAGATTGTTAATCAAGTATCCGTCGGTGATCGGTTGGAAGCGGGAGAGTTCAAATTTGTCTTTGTTCTCGGGACCAATCCAGCAGTAACCTTGCCGAATCAATCGGCTGTGCGGAAAGGGTTGAACAGGAAAGATGTTTTCGTTGCAGTACATGACACTCACTGGTCGGAAACGACCGAATATGCCGATATCATTTTACCGGCCTCAACGTATCTTGAAAAAAGCGATATCAACCTGTCAGACCATCATCTCTACAGCCGCCTGTCGGAACAAGCCGTCCAGCCGTTGGGTGAAAGCAGACACGAAATTTGGGTGATGCAGGAACTCGCCAAAAAAATGGATCGAAAAGAGACGTGGTTGTTTG
>CAZEGG010000024.1:0-19835 GCA_964511755.1 uncultured Desulfobacteraceae bacterium
CACTGAATATTGCCAGTACCAGGCTCATTCTCCTGAACGGGCACACCGGCCCCCTCGCTGCCGGACGGATCATCAAGGGTTTCGGGGCATTTGTGGTAGGCGGAAATACTACCGTCGGGCTTGTGGTATTCATGATCCTGGTGGTCATCAATTTTGTTGTTATCACCAAGGGAGCCGGGCGCATTGCGGAAGTGGCCGCACGCTTTACCCTGGACGCCATGCCCGGGAAACAAATGAGCATTGACGCCGATCTCAATGCCGGGCTCATTAATGAATCGGAGGCCAGGACCAGACGGGCGGAAATAGCCAGAGAAGCGGAATTCTACGGGGCCATGGACGGCGCGAGCAAATTCGTCAGGGGAGATGCGATAGCGGGCATCATTATCACGCTGATTAATATCGTCGGCGGGTTGGTAATCGGAGTGGTGCAGATGAACCTCGACCTCTCCACGGCAGTGCAGAATTATACGCTCTTGACCATCGGAGACGGACTGGTCTCCCAGATCCCCGCGGTCATCATTTCCACGGGTGCAGGTATCCTGGTGAGCCGCGCCGCGGCCGAGGGAGGGCTCGGGTTTGAGGTGATCAAGCAGTTCGGGTTTCAGCCCAAGGCATTGTTCATAGCATCGGTAATTATTTTCCTCTTCGCGCTCGCCCCCGGCATGCCGTTCCTGCCGTTTGCCATACTGGCCGTGAGTGTTTTCTTCCTGGCAAGGACGGTGGTTGTGCTGAAGGGGAGAAGGGCTATGGAAACGGAATCGGAGCAACCTGACGAATCCGAGCAGGGAACTCCCGAGCAGGTGGAAGACCTGCTCCCGCTGGATAATCTGGAGCTGGAAATCGGGTACGGCCTTATTCCATTGGTGGACAACGAAAAATCAGGCGGACTTCTGGACCGCATTCGCTCTCTGCGGAAACAATTCGCCCTTGAGATGGGGCTCATCATTCCCGCCATCCACATCAGGGACAACCTGGAGCTGAAACCGAACGAGTACGCCGTTTGCATCAAAGGCAACAGTGTCGCGCGTGGAGAGCTCATGATGGATCACTATCTGGCCATTGACCCCGGGGATATAAAGACCAGGGTGGAAGGCGTGGCAACGGTAGAACCTGCCTTCGGCCTCCCCGCCCTCTGGGTCACCTCGGAGAAGAAAGGAGATGCACAGCTTTGCGGGTATACCGTAGTGGATCTGCCGAGTGTCGTAACCACCCATCTCTCAGAGGTGGTTCGTGAACACGGTTACGAACTCATTGGCAGGCAGGAGGTTCAGCGCCTCCTGGATAATCTGAGCAAGTCCAGCCCGAAGCCCGTTGAAGAACTGGTCCCCAACCTCCTGAGCGTGGGCGGGGTGCAGAAGGTGTTGCAGAATCTGCTGCGGGAGCGGGTATCCGTAAGGGACCTGCTCACCGTTGTCGAGACCCTGGCTGATTACGCTCCGGTCACAAAGGACCCTGAACTTCTGACCGAATATGTGCGCCAGCGGCTGGCCAGATCTCTGACAAAACCTTATGTCGAGAAAGATCGGACCATGAAGGTGCTCTCTGTGAGCCTCGCCCTGGAAGAGACCATCTCAGAGGGGATCAACCAAACGGAATACGGGGCGTATCTGGCGATCGAGCCCGATCAGGCGAGGCGGATTATCAACAACATAAAGAGCACCGTCGAAAAAAGTGCGGCCAGGATTGAACAACCGGTTCTCCTCTGCTCGTCGACTGTCAGGCGCCATTTGCGGAAACTCTGCGAAAGATACCAGATGCATGTGGCAGTGATTTCCCATAACGAAATACCGAGCGGTCTTCGAGTACAGGCCGTCGGAGAGATAGGACTTCCCTGATGAACATCAAGCGATTTGTAGCCAGGAATACCCAGGAGGCCCTCCGTATGGTAAAGGAGGAACTGGGATCAGAGGCCGTCATCCTGCGTACACGAACCATTCACCGGGAAGGTGATGGTCCAGAGGATGCCCGGGAAAGCATCGAAGTAACTGCTGCGGTGGACTATGACCTCGCACCCCAAATGCAGGAGAAAAGAAGAGATACGGGAGCGCGTACCTTGATAGAGCGATATGACAGCCTTGAAGCTCAGATCAAGGAGATCCGAGACCTGCTCTGGAGCATAGAAGCGGGTGCGGTCCTCCAGCCCGATACGGTCTTTCACCCCGCACTCAGAGGAAACTATGCTGGTTTCAAGAATTTCGGCATAAAAGGTGAGATCATTCGCTCGCTCTTGAGGAAAATGATGCCCGCCGAGCCGGAGGAAGCTGAAAAAGAGAACCGTGAAGGCTTGAAACAGAGTCTCGCGAATATATTGAAGAATATTCACACAGGGGGAGAAGTTGCCGGGGAGAGCGGTCAGTCGATCCATGCTTTTATCGGGCCGACCGGTGTGGGCAAGACCACCACCCTGGCGAAATTGGCGGCCAGAACGGCGGTTGAGCAGGGGAAGAGAGTGGCCCTCATCACCGTGGACACGTTTCGGATAGCGGCCGTGAGCCAGCTGGAGACCTACGCCCGGATCATGGGGGTACCAATGGAGGTTGCTTCAAACAGAAGAGAGTTTCGTCAGGCTATTGCACGACATGAGAACTGCGATCACCTGTTTGTGGATACGGTAGGGAGGAGCCCCAGAGACACCAGAGAGATAGACGACCTGTTGGATACATTGAGTGCTTCGAAGAGGATTCACGGCTACCTGGTATTGAGCGCCACGACGGATCTGCGTCAACTCCTGCTCGCTGAGACGAAATTCAAGGTACTGCCTTATGAGAGCTATATCTTTACGAAACTGGATGAAGTGGAAGATGCCTCTCCTATGGTAAATTTTCTTTTATGTCAATCGAGACCGGTATCCTATTTTACGACGGGGCAGCAGGTCCCCGAGGATATGGAACCTGCTTCCAAGAAGAGATTGGCGAAAATAATTCTAAGCGGAAGAACCGGAACGATGGGTAGCGCAGGCTATGAGGTGCACTAGAATGGATCAGGCGAGCCGCTTGCGGGATATGGTCGAGAACGGAAAAGGTGTCAGAGAAAAGCTTATGGCGGCAAAAGCAACTATGAATGCACAGCGAGATGATTCGGGCATTCGGGTCGTCTCAGTTACCAGCGGGAAAGGCGGCGTCGGCAAAACCAATGTGGTAGCTAATCTGGCGCTGGCTTTAACGCGATCCGGGAGAAGAGTCCTCATTTTGGACGCTGACCTCGGTCTTGGGAACATGGATGTGCTACTCGGGTTAAACCACCACTACAGCATTCAACACGTGCTGAACGGAGAGAAACGTCTTGAGGAAATTATTATCGAGGCGCCGGGCGGCTTTCAGCTTCTCCCCGCTGCTTCGGGCATCCAGGAATTGACGGACCTCGATCAGTCTCAGAGATTATTTCTGCTGGATGAACTGGACATGCTGCAGGAAAGGTTCGATGTGCTGCTCATCGATACCGGGGCAGGCATTTCTGCGAATGTCATGTACTTCAATTTTGCGGCCATGGAGAAGGTTGTTGTGGTGACCAATGAGCCGACTTCACTCACCGATGCATACGCCCTGATAAAAGTCCTCACCAAGAAGTACCAGCAGAAGACATTCAAGATCCTTATCAATGAAGCGAGAAGCGCGCGGGAAGCCGAGCGGATATTCCGGCAGTTGAGCCAGGTAGTGGACAAGTTCCTTGGTGCGCCTTCCATAGACTACCTTGGCTGGATCCCCTATGACGAACACATTCCGAAGGCCGTCAGGCAGCAGGAAGCGGTTCTGGCGGCCTTCCCGGATGCGGCTGCCAGCAAGAGTTTTGTGCAGGTTGCCGAAAGCCTGATCGACAGTGTAGACCATCTGGACTTTGAGGGAGATATCAAGTTTTTCTGGAAAAAATTGGTAGACTCGTGGCGGACCAATTATGGCAACTAGCGCAGCGAAAAAAATCAGACAGTACGGTCAAAACGGCCTTTCCGAATCACGGATAGCGGAGAGCGAAAAAGAGCGGTATGTAACTGAGTATGCGCCGTTGATCAAGACGGTCGCCGGAAGGCTGGCCATGAGATTGCCGACGCATGTTGATCAGAATGATCTCCTGAGCGCCGGTATTATGGGTCTGCTGGATGCCATAGAAAAATTCGATCCGGAAAAGGGCGTAGCCTTTAAATCGTATGCTGAATTTCGAATCAGAGGGGCCATGCTCGATGAACTGCGCGCCATGGACTGGGTTCCCCGTTCAGTACGCAAGAATGCGAAGAGACTGGAAAAGGCATACGGCGCTGTAGAAATGCGGACAATGCAGCCCGCCAACGATGAGGAGGTGGCTGAAGAGCTTGGCATTGATCTGGAATCCTTTTACCGCATGCTTGAAGAAACCAGGGGTATTTCCGTTTTCAATGAGGAGGATTTGGGAGAGCTGATATCCCACAAAAAGGTGGACAACCTCTGGCATATCTATCAGGGATCCATGATGCCTGATCCTGTTCACTCTCTTGATTTTGCAGAGATGAAAGAGATCCTGGCGGAGGCCATAGACGCTCTTCCAAAAAATGAGCGGATTGTCGTGACGCTTTATTACTACGAAGAACTGACCATGAAGGAAATAGGCGAGGTCATCGGGTACACGGAGTCGAGGATTTCCCAGCTGCATACCAAGGCGGTGATCAGGCTTCGTCATAAGTTGAGACGGTATTTTGAAAACTGATCAGCATCCAGAATCCATGTGCAGAAGAATGTAGCCCGGTAACTGGAGAGACCGACAACAGCATATGTCCCCCGAAGAAGAAAAAGAAGAACTGCAGGAGGAAACCGCTCCCCTCTCGAATCGGGACGACTCGCCTGAACAGGTGAATCCCACAGAGGAGAAGTCGGAAGACCTTGCCGGCGAGGGGCAGATCGAGGAGGAAATCGTTCTCGACGAAGTCCTTGCAGAGGAGGACGAGGCTCCTGAACCCGACAGCCAGGAGAATCTCAAAGAGGAAGAACCGGAGGAAGACAAGGCCGCAGGAAAAGGGGCCGGCAGTCCGGATGCAGCGCCTCGAAAAGGACCGGACAAAAAAGGAACGTTTGTTTTCTTTCGAAAAAAATGGGCCTTCACCCTGAGTGCAGGGCTGCTCGTGCTTTTGATTCTCGGCATCGGTTATGGGTTCTTGAGCGTGCGGCAGGGAAAGCTTCTGGATCTGAATGGCCTCATCGGAAGGCAGACCAAAGGAGGGCGGGCGCTTGTGGAAACCGTGTTGAAACCCTTTTTTGTTCCCCAGCCCGAAAATTCCGAAAATGCTGCCGTCAAACTGGTTGTCTCTGTGCTGTGGAACTCCGGTACACTCATCACGTACCGAAAAGAGCCTGTCCGGGTCAGAGATGAGGTATATCAATACCTGCTGCAGGAGGCCGGATCAGGAAAGGATTTTGCGAAGGAAAAACAGAGCCTTGCGTCTGGACTTTCCACAGTCTTACAGCACGCGCTTGCCGTAAAAGACATACGGGTTCGGGTTCATGACATAGCGCCCATATGAGCGGGTCCCGGGTTTGCGGAGATTCGCGGTTCTTCGGGCAGGGAGGAATAGCATGGACGAATATACAGCGCTCGTAGGTGCCTCCATCATAACACCACCCCATGGGAGAGTGCCTGAACTCGCCGCGAAGAGAGGAATAGGCGAAAGGAAAAGGCAAAAAAGGAATGGGAAGGAAGAGCGCGAAAAGGAGGAAGAAGGCGTGATTGTCCATAAACGGATCCAGTCACCGTCTGAAAGACCTGAAAGAGGGGATGCCACGGTTCGTCCGACAGCGAGAGAACAGGACCGGGATGAGGAAGATACAGTGATGGAGTACGGGAAACAGCGCCCCGGAAAGCAACGGAAGAGCAAGATCGATCTCATGATCTGATTGTGCGGGTGTTTATGCAGGAACAATACTGGGTAGTTGCCCAACTGGCCATTGACATTTTCATGCTGGTCCTCCTGGTGGTCCTCTTGAAGAACATGAGCCGCAAAAGAGGAACCGCAGTGAACCCCTCTTCGGTCTATTTGCAGCCCGAGAACCTGTTAAAAGAAATGAAACAGATCAGCGAGATCCTGGAAAAGAACCTAGAAGAAAAAAGAACCCTGACCCGAAACATCATCACAGAACTGGAGACACTCCTTTCCGATGCCGAGAGAGCGTCGCTCCGGCTCGAAGGTCTCATGGACACCTGGAAAAGAAGCCGCCTTTCCGACAAGAACCGGCTTTCCGACACAGAACATCTGAAAAAATCAGCGAGTGCGCTTTTGGAAAAGGGGATGGCCAAGAAGGAAATAGCACGGCGCCTCGATGTTCCCCTGGGGGAGCTTGAACTCATGTTGAAACTGCAAGGTCCGATTCCAAGGAACGAAAAATGAAGAGCGTTTCCCTGAACGGACCCCGGGCAGGTCAACCTTTCCAGAACAATATACGAATTCAAGCTTCGCCCACAGAGATCCGCTTCAGAGCGGGCCAGATTTTCCAAGGGAGAGTTGTTCGTGCCACGCCTCACGGTCTGGTTCAGGTTACTGCGGAAGGGAAGACCTTTCAAGCACGCACAACAATCCCGTTGAGAGAAGGGAAATCATATTCCTTCCAGGTCAAGACAGCAGTGCCCCGAATTGAGCTTAAGGTTGTGCGTGAGGATGATACCAACCCGATCTCATCCGGCAGGCTGTGGGTATCGGCACAAAAAGAACGGCTTCAGTTCGTGGCTCTCCTCCGCGAGCTGGCCTCCTCACCTTCTCTGAAAGATCTCGAAAAATTCCTTCCCCTGCTCCTGTACAACGGGCCGGCAGAAAGCGACGTTTCCTGGTTTTTCCAGAGTCTCCTCAGCAGCGGCATGTTTTGGGAAAACAAGGTGTTTCGACATCTTCTCGCCGACCAACCCCAAGAACTCCCCGCAACACTCATAGAAAACGACTTGAAGGGAACCTTGTTGGTCCTGGGGAAGAAAATGGCAAATTCGTCCTCCCCGACCCAGGATATGCAGACGGCGATGGAGCGTATTGACCGGCTCCTTTCCTTTCTGAAAGACAACCAAATCCTGAATCTCAGCATACTTAAGGAAGGCTGGGGCTGGTACTGGTTTATCCCGGGGGCCGACCGAAGGGAATTTCTGCATGGAGAATTGTTTGGAAAAAGGGAAGCGGGTAGTGACCTTCATCATCTGCACATGAATCTGTCTTTCAGCCGTCTGGGGGAAATCCATGTGGATTGTGTTCTGAGTGAGAGAAGTATATCGCTCTCCATACAGGTGACCAGTGAACGCGTTGGGCGTTTCCTCGGGGAAAACCTTCTCCAGCTTAAAAAGGGGATAAAGAAAAAGGGCGTGGCGGTAAAGAGACTCACTTGTGAGGTGGTTCCGGACGGGAGCCCGTTCAATCTCTTTTCCGAGAAAATGGCCTCCAGTACGGTGATGGACATGGTGATTTGAATGGGAAGCGGAGAAATGGTGAAAAGGGGCGATGGAAAAGAAGGCAAGAAGGCGGTGGCACTGAAGTATGACGCCGAGAAAGATAGTGCCCCGACGGTTTCTGCAAAAGGGAGCGGTGCGATCGCGGAAAAGATTATCGAGCTTGCGAGGGAAAAGGGCATCCCTTTGAGAGAGGATCCGGACCTGGTCTCATCTCTCATGCACTTGGACTACCATCAAGAGATACCTCCTGCATTGTACCAGGTGGTCGCCGAGATACTCGCCTTTGCCTACCGTATGAACCAGGAGTATGAAACGGGACCATAAGTGCGGCATAAAAACCGAAGGGATAAAGTGGAGCGCAGACTGTAAAAACAGAATCTCCAATATGACAAATGACAAAATCCAAACGACAAATGTATGAAAAAAGATCGAGTTAGAAACGCAGCGAGTAAAATTGACGGGTCTTATTTCGCGGATTTGACCGTTGGCCTGCTTTGTTATTTGAGCTTTGACATTTGGCATTGAAATGAGCACATGCAAAACAAAACTCGATTCCATGCTGGAAAGCACGTTCCATGAAAAGTGTTCTCGGCGTGCATGTTCGCCGTCTTTGCCGGTAAATTTTTCCCTGCTGCGGGAAACAAGTGCATCCTCGACCCAGTCTCACACCGAGACGCCCACGACCGTGGCAGTCTTGTTGGATGAAAAACCTGCAAAACCAAATGGTTAGGATGGTTTCTTTGAAGCCCACATGCGTTTGTCTCCGTGGTACGGTTATTGCTATGATAAGGAGAAAGCATGAACGATTTGAAACACTCGAGCATGCGGCTCTTCGAAAATTCACCAATGTCACAGACTGAAAAAGGAGAATGTACTTTATGATTGGCATGCTGGAAGCGGTACAGGGATGCATGAGGGAAGAGGTCAGAATGGATGTCATCGCCAACAACCTGGCCAATGCATCGGTGGTCGGATTCAAGAGGGACAGAATTTCTTTCCAAAATATGCTGATGGGAACCGATCAAGGGACCACCGGTTCCACTTCCGATACCACCGACACGAGCGGAACGCAACCTGATCCGAGCCTCATTCAGATTCAGACGGACCTGGGCGACGGGCCGGAACATGCCACGGGTAACGCGCTGGATCTAGCCATAAACGGCAAGGGATTCTTCAAGATCCAGACTCCGGATGGGATCCGTTACACGCGGAAAGGAAATTTTTCAACGGATGCTCAGGGCTACCTGATGACGCAGGATGGGAAACCGGTCCTGGGAAAAGGCGGACCCATCAACGTTTCCGGAAGCACCTCGGGAAACAATATTGTAGTCGATAAGGCCGGAACGGTCCTGGTGGACGGGTCCGAAGTAGGTCAACTTGACCTGGTCGACGTGGCGGACCCCGAATCACTGGTCAAGGAGGGGAGCGGACTCTTCGGTCTCGGCGAAGGCAATTCGGAAGCCCCTTTGCCCGCTGACACCGTGGTGAGGCAGGGATACGTGGAGGAATCAAATGTGAACGTTCCCCAGGAAATGGTCGCCATGATTCATTCCTTGAGGGCGTTTGAAAGCTATCAAAAGGCCATTCAGGTCATTGACGGGTTGAACAATACGGCGACAAATCAGGTGAGTCAAGTGGAATAATCTCGCAGCCAGCGAGAGGGAAGGGAGGTTTCTATCATGATCAGGAGTTTGTGGACTGCGGCCTCAGGAATGGCGGCTCAGAACCTCAATATGGATGTAATCGCCAATAACCTCGCCAACGTGAATACGTGCGGCTTCAAAAAAAGCAGAGCCGATTTTGAGGACCTGCTCTATCAGAATTTGAGGACTCCCGGCGCTGCCACGGCATCGGGCGGAGAAGTCCCCACGGGAATCCAGGTTGGGATGGGGACGAAACCAGTCTCCGTTCAAAAAATGTTTTCTCAGGGCAACTATTCCCAGACGCAGAATAACCTGGATATGGCCATCGAAGGGAAAGGATTCTTCAAGGTGGTGAATAACGGAAAAGATTACTACGTGCGTGCCGGCGACTTCAAGATGGATAAAGACGGGTACATTTGTACTCCCGACGGGGACCGCCTGCAACCCGAGTTTGCCGTTCCCTCGGATGCGGTTAATGTGACCATCGATTCAGGAGGAAACATCGTAGCTACCGGTTCGGACGGCTCGCAGCTTGCGAGCGCTCAGATCACGCTCTACAGCTTCGCCAACCCCGCAGGATTGTTGAGCCATGGCGCCAACCTGTTTGAACCGAGCCTGGCATCGGGTGACCCGGTGGAAGGAAATCCGGGCGTGGACGGCATGGGAACAATTTCGCAAGGGTATCTCGAGATGTCCAATGTGGATGTGGTTCAAGAGATGGTGAACATGATTACGAGCCAGAGGGCATACGAAGTGAGTTCGAAGTGTATAAAGGCCGCCGACGAGATGCTGCAGATGGCCGATAATCTCAGGAGTTGATGAACCATGAATAAAACGCTGACAAAATGGGGGGCCTTTGTCTTTTTTCTGGGTATCTTTTGGTGGGCGGCGGCGGGTTCGGCCATGGCCAGCGGCCTGCAGGTTCTCATTAAAGACAGGGCTACGATCCAGGGGGATGACATCACCCTGGGGGATATCGCGTCCTTCTCGCCGCTGAATGATGAGCGTGTGGCCGAACTGAAGGATGTTGTTGTGGCCTCCTCTCCTCCCCCCGGAAGGGATTTGAGGCTCAACAGCCGGTTTCTGGTCTACAGGTTATCATCCGTCATAGGGGGCGATCCGGACTTGAGGTTCAAGATCCCGGAAAATCTCCTGGTGCACAGGGCCGGGCATCTGATCAACGCAAAGGAATTGATCGCGATATTCAAACACTATGTTTACCGTCATTCTCCGTGGTCTAAAAAGGATATCGAGTTCGGCAGACTGAATGCTCCCGATCGCGTGATGCTTCCCCGTGGTCGGATTACCTGGAAAGTGAAGGATATGAGTGACGGGGATTTCGTCGGCGATACCTCTCTGGTGGTTTCCTTTTCGGTGGATGGTAGGCTGTGCCGGAAGGTGTCGGTCAGCGGCCGCGTTCTGGTGAGCAGAAAAGTCATCACGACGGCGCGGGAAGTTCGGAGGGGGCAGGTAATCCAAAGGCAGGATGTTGAGCAGGTCACCAGACTGTGTCGTGCGCTCCGGAAGAACGATTTCAGCGCCATAGACGATGTTGTGGGGAAGAGAGCCACGAGGAAAATCCGTGCCGGACAGGCGATTACCCGCAGGATGGTGGAGATCCCGCCGATTGTAAAAAAGGGTGATCAGGTAATCATTAAGGCGGAAAATAGCTCTCTGGAAATTACGACGCTCGGCAGGGTCCTGGAGGACGCACACGCAGGTGAGCAGGTGAAAGTCATCAACACCAGCAGCGGCAAGGAGATCGTTGCCACTGCTGTGGCCCCAGGTCAGGTTCTGGTAACTTTTTAAAGCGGCCGAAAAGGCATAAGGAGAAGGACCCATGAGGAGGATTGGAACGACCGTCGTTTGTATGATCGCGGCATTGGCCCTATCGGCCTGTGGAGGCGGTAAGGCGGTAAAACAAAGCAGCACTCTGGCGCCGGGTGGAGGCATAGCAGGTGCGAGGCAAATGAGCGACGCAATTCCTGCCAATCCATACCAGAGCGGTTCTGATGCGGGCTTGTTCAGCCAGGAGGGCTACCGTGGCTTTTTCCAGGATCTGCGTGCGCATAACGTGGGGGACCTGGTTACCGTCAACATCGTGGAGACCTCCAAGGCATCCAAAGAGGCTGCGACCAAAACCTCACGATCCTCGTCCATAGACGCGGGGATCACCAATTTGCTGGGCTACGAGAAAAAAGTGCACATGCCGAGTGCCTTTGACAATACCAGCATGTTCAAAGCCTCTATGGCGAACAATTTCGACGGATCCGGGGCTACGAGCCGGGACGAAAGCATGACGGCCTCCATAACGGCCATGGTGACCCGGGTGCTCCCCAACGGAAACCTGTTTATCGAAGGGACACGCAGGATAAGGGTCAATAACGAAACTCAGCATATTATCCTGTCGGGGATCGTCAGACCGAGTGATATTTCACCGGACAACACCGTGCTTTCCAGCTATATCGCGGACGCGAGGATCGATTACACGGGCAACGGTCCGGTCAGCGACAAACAACGGCCGGGATGGCTCGCAAGGATCCTGGATCTGGTCTGGCCGTTCTAAAGGAGGTATCGGCATGACAAGGCGGTTGCGCGAATTCGCGAGCTTCAGTGTCGTAACACTGGTTCTTTCTCTTGTCCTCGTCAATAGCGCATGGTCAGTAAGGCTCAAGGACATCTCATCTCTGGAGGGGATGCGCAGCAACCAGTTGATCGGCTATGGACTGGTGGTGGGCCTTAATGGGACCGGCGACGGCTCCACTACCAAGTTTACGGTCCAGTCCCTTATCAACATGATGGAGCGGCTCGGCATTCATGCACTAGCCGACCAGGTGAAGGTGAAAAATGTGGCTGCCGTTATGGTAACGGCCGACCTCCCGCCCTTTGCCAGAGACGGAAACAAGGTGGATGTCCTGGTTTCATCAATCGGAGACGCCACGAGCCTCCAGGGAGGCACTCTTCTCTTGACTGCCCTCAAGGGAGTAGACAACAAGATCTATGCGCTTGCCCAAGGTCCTCTTCTGGTGGGTGGATTCGCCAGTTCCGGTGCGGCCGGAGGCGGTGTTCAGAAAAATCATCCCACTGTGGCTCGTGTCCCGGGTGGCGCTTCTGTAGAGAGGGAAATTCCATTTCATTTCGCTATGATGAAGAACCTGGTGATTTCCCTGAATGATCCGGATTTCACTACGGCCATGCGGGTAACGGAGGCAGTCAACTCCAAGCTGGGTAAGAGACTGGCCTCACCTTTGGACGCAGGTACTATTAGAATCACGGTGCCTGAGGGGATGAGAAAGGACCTGGTCCGCCTGGTGGCATCCCTGCAGCAAATAAATATCGAACCGGATTCAACGGCCAAAGTCATCCTCGATGAACGAACCGGAACGGTGGTGATGGGACAGGATGTGCGCATTTCTTCAGTGGCCATTGCCCATGGAAATCTGAGTGTCACCATCAAGGAAGACAAGACCGTGAGTCAGCCGGCGCCTTTCAGCCAGGGACAGACAGTGGTAACGCCCCAGAGCAATGTCAAGGTGAAGGAAGGTGAGAAGAAATTGATGGTGGTACCAGAAGGAACGAGCCTCGGGGAAGTGGTCAAGGGCTTGAACGCCATAGGCGTATCGCCTCGGGATCTGATCTCAATATTCCAGGCCATCAAGGCAGCCGGGGCATTGCAGGCGGATCTGGAGGTCATGTAAGAGGCCGGAGCATATGATGAAAAGCGGAACAATCGACAACATGAACGCCCTTCTCCGTGATCCACAATTGACGGAGCAAAAAGACAAAAAACTGAAGAAGGCTTGCAAGGATTTTGAAGCCATCCTGACCTATCAAGTCCTGACGAGCATGCGGAAGAGCGTTGGAAAATGCGACCTGTTCCATGGAGGAGAAGGCGAAGAGATCTTCCAATCCCTTTTTGACATGCAGATATCAAAAGATATGAGCGACTTTGGACCGAACAGCCTCGCCAGACTCCTCTACAATCAACTGAAAGATCAGGTGAGTTCATCCAACGGTCAGGGGAGTGGCGGGACAAAAGCCATCGGGAGTTCATCATTTTCTGAAAGGCCGGAAGAGCCGGTAAAATAGACGGAAGTATTTCAGTTATGAGATAGCTGTGCCGATAAAACCAATAGGAACATACCCCCCCAATGGGGTTGAATGGCTTGGTGAGGAAAAAAGTGAGGGCAAGCGAAAGCGGAATTCAGGATACTTATCGTAGACAGGTGGATCTTCTGGAAGACCTGCGGGATTGTCTGGAACTGGAACGGGAAAGTCTGATCAATGCGGATGTCGACCAACTTTGGGAACTCATGAGAAGGAAACACACCTTGTTGACCGATATCCAGAGAACCGGGATCGAGATCAAGTCTTTCATGGCCCGGTGTTTCCCCGATTCTGAGGAGAGTGCGCGGACCAGCGCATCAAGACAATGGCCATGGTTCGCGGAATTGAACCGCCGGAGTGGTCTTCTGAAAGAAGAAATCCGGCGGAGACTCGGTGAAAATACTGCTTTTATTCAGGATACCCTGAGCTTTTTCGATGACTTGATCGGGATTTTCGTATCAGGCGGGAGCACCATGGGTGCATACAACCACTTGACCAGACCCGTGGAAGCGAAAGCGCCGAGGATCTATCACAGGGAGGTGTGATAATGAGCGGTATCGGACTGATACTGAGCACGGCAAAAGATGCCCTTCAGGCCCAGCAGCTGGCCATCAATGTTGCGACCCAGAATATCGCGAACGTCAACACGCCGGATTATTCCCGTCAGGTTCCCGTTCTTGAGGCCAGGACCCCTGCCCCGTATGCGGGACTTATTTTGGGGCAAGGGGTAACCGTAACCCAGATACAGAGACAGGCGGACACTTTTATCGAGAACATGCTCCAGCAACGGCAGTCGGACCTCAGCACTACTTCCGAGAAGGCCACCTACATGGGGACCCTCGAGACCGTGTTCAGTGAAAGTTCGAGTGCGGGGCTGAGCACCCAGATGTCCAATTTCTGGAATGCATGGCAGGACCTGTCCAACAACCCATCCGGTTCTGCTGAAAGGGACACTCTCTGTGAGAGAGGGAATCTTCTGAGCCAGGCCTTTTCAAACGCTTCGGATGAGATGGATCAGATGAGCAGCGAACTCACCCAGTCTCTTCAATCGGGGGTGAAAAGCGTCAACGAGATCACCGAGAAAATAGCGGACCTGAATTCGCAGATCGTGAGTACCGGAACGACCGGGAATGCTAATGACCTGATGGATCAGCGGCAGAATCTCGTGAACCAACTTTCCCAGTACCTGAACATCAATTATTTTCAGAACGAAGACAACACGATAACGGTGACCACCGGCAAAGGCTATACTCTGGTGAGCCACGGAGACAGCTACTCCCTGGACTTTGACGGCAAGAATGTCACGTGGCAGAGTTCCAGTGGAAAGAATCTGGACATCACCAGTACAATCACCGGCGGGAAGATGGGGGGATGGATCGACATGCGGGATACCGTTCTTCCGGAATATAAGGGGAAACTGGATACTCTCGCAGGTGCCATTGTTTCGGCGGTGAATGAGATCCACAGCCAGGGCGCCGGGCTGGAAGGAATGACGGATGTGACGGGATCTTACAAGGCCACGGACCCAAGTTCGGCATTGCAGAGTTCCGGTCTGCCATACCAGGGTCAGATAACAAGTGGAAGCTTTTCCTTTTGGGTATACGACTCGAGCGGGCAGCTGGTGGATCTGGGGGGGCCGAACGGTTCACTGACGGTCTCTGTGGACCCTGCGAGCACCACGATGGGCAATATCCAGAGTGCATTGAACGGTGTCGCGAGCGGTAACATCACAGCCAATGTGACAACGGATGGAAGACTCGAAGTCCAAGGACTGAACGGGTATTCCTTTGCCTTTTCCGCCGATACGAGTCACGCGCTGGCCGCACTGGGCATCAACACCTTTTTTACCGGCACGGATGCCGCGTCCATGGCTGTCAACTCGCAGATCCAGGACAACAAGAATCTCATCGCCGCCGGCAAGGTTGGTTCGTCGGGAGAGATCGCCTCCGGGGACAACAACAACGCCCTGGACATGGCCGATCTGCAGTACCAAAGCGTTTCTTCCGTTGGCGACACCCTGGACAATTATCTCGCCAGCATGGAGGGGTCCATCGGAACCGACAGCCAGAGCGTCAGCCGGTCAAACAGTTACAATGAAACCATGGTCAACTATCTTAAGCAGCAGAGGGACAACGTGTCCGCTGTTTCCATCGATGAAGAGATGACAAACGTGATCAAGTATCAGCAGGCCTATGCCGCAGCGGCGAAGCTCATCAGTACGGCAGACCAGATGTACCAGGCGCTGCTGGATACCAAACAGTAAGAGAGTCAAAAGCCGGGAGTCATGACTCACGACTCATCTTGGAGGTTCGGCTATGCGCGTATCAAATCAGACCACCTTTGAAGCTATTAAGTACCAGTTGGCCCAGACGGCTGACAGTCTCGTCAAGGCCAATGCGATTGTATCCAGCGGCAAGAAAATCAATAAGTTGTCGGACGATCCCATCGCGATGGTTCAAGTCTTGAGTCTGAAGGAATCCCTGTCCAACATGGATCAGTTGGGAAGAAATATTTCGACGGCAAAGAACTGGCTCGACGGCGGAGAGACGTCTCTGAACAGCGTAAAGACAATTATCACCGATATGAAGACCCTTTGTGTCCAGATGGCGAACGGTACAATGGGGTCCAGCGAACGCAGCAGTGCCGCGACCCAGGTGGAAGGCGCCCTGGAGCAGGTCGTGTCTCTTGCAAACACCCAGGTGAACGGTCAGTATATCTTTGCGGGCACGAAGACCGATACGAAACCCTTTGAGATCCAAAGGGACGCGAACGGCAATCCTACGGGTGTCACCTATTCAGGGAACAATGAGCCCTTCAGCATCAAGATTGGAAAAGATACCAGCGTCCAGGTGGGACAAAGCGGCCAGACGGTTTTCGGGGACGGGAGCACCGGCGGCATATTCAAGACCCTCATTGATCTCAAAGGATATCTCGAAAGCAATGACGTGGCCGGAATACAGCAATCTATGACGGATCTGGATACGGAGCTTAATCAGACAATCAACGCGGTATCCGACATAGGCGCCAAAGGCGTCCAGCTCGACACGAAAAATACAATCTTGGAGGATATGAAATTAAGCTACCAGACGAGGCAATCCAGCCTTGAAGATGCGGATATCCTTGCGGCCATATCCGATGTCAATGCAAAGGAAACAGCCTACCAGGCAGCACTCACCTCATCCGCCAAGGTAATGCAAATGAGCATCCTCAACTACTTATAGAATTGTCTGCGAAGTGGGAGCAAGCTCTGCTCACGACTTTGCAGACAGAGTGGTCGCAGGCAGAGCCTGCTCCTGCGGCTCGGCGATGCTCCGTCACGTCACACGACTCGCGACTCAATTTGCCATGGAGGGCATATGCTGGTTTTGACTAGGAAGGTCAATGAAAGCGTCTCTATCGGTGACGATATCGTCATAAAAGTCATCGGCGTTGAAGGCGCACAGGTAAAGCTGGGAATCGATGCGCCCAGGAACATCCGTGTCCTTCGCCAGGAAATATATGAAAAGATAAGGGACGAGAACATCCGCTCCTCAAAAGGGAATGCTGCCGCATTCGCAAAAGCCGTTGAGCTGTTAAAAGAGCGCGAGCATACCCGAAAGCGGCGGATTTCCCGGCCCGCAGGGTCCCCTTCGAAAAGGGAGACATAGGGGCATTTCTTAAAGAAAGGATGAATGCCTTGAAACTGGAAACCAAAGATTTTGGACCTGTTGAAATCGACGACACGGAAGTCATACACATGCCCACCGGCATGCCGGGTTTCCCCGGGGTGGTGCGTTTTGTCATCCTGGAACGAGAGGAAACGCGGCCGTTCCTCTGGTACCAGTGTGTAGACGATCCAGACCTGGCCTTTGTGCTTATAAACCCCTGGCTTTTCCGACCGGACTATTCAGTTGACCTGGGCGCGACCTTGAGAGAGATGTCATGGGAGAGTGATAGAGAAGAGGATCTGGAGGTATATGTGATTGTGAATGCCTCTGAGGGAGTCCCGGAGAAAATTACCGCCAATCTCACCGGTCCGATCGTGATCAACAACAGAAGAAAAGAGGCTGCCCAGTTGGTTATTACCGGGAGCCCCTATTCACATAAACAACTCATTTTTCAGCCTTCCTGATCTGAAAATTCCCTGAATTTGCAGACCGTGGGGAAACTACAACGAGGTCATAGCATCTCCCAAGGCTTTCTGCAGGACGTCAATGTCAACAGGCTTTTCAATGAAAGCTGTAATGCCGTGAAATTTCAACTCTGGATCATCTTTTATTCTCGGATATCCGGAGATCACTATGATTGGGATCTCCCTGTCTTGTTGCCTGATTTTTGATATCAGTTCTATTCCATGCATCTCCGGCATCTTGATGTCGGTAACGACGACGCCCATGGGTTGCTTTTGGAGCAGATCAAGAGCATCACGGCCGTTCTGTGCGAAAAAGAGATTCCAATTGTTCTTCCTCAGCGCACGGTTATAGGAGCTCAGGATATTCGTATTGTCGTCAATAAAAAGGACGCCTCTTTTTTCGACCATTGCGGAATCCTCCCTTTCCTCACACCTGCTTGTCGAACAATATCCCCATCATGTCTTCAAGTTTATTCGCCAGATCAAGCATGTCCTGGGGCGGAATTTGCCTGATGAGTTCCCCCGTGTCCTTGTCCACCACGCGCACCACGGTTTTTCCGGTTTTCTGATTCACGGAGAATTGAAGCCCGACACTACGGATCGCCTCCATATCCTCGTTCAATGCTTTCACGAGAGCGGCGGGTCTATTATTGCTCTTGGGTGTCTGTTTTTGTTGTTCCCGGGCCTTGTCTCCTTCGGTCACCGGTGAATGCACGGCTGTATTCCCCGCAATCGCATTCGCAGGAAGCGAGTTCTGGAGCCTGGCCGTATTGATTGCTTCTATCGACATGATCATCACCTCGCTATGCTGTCCCTCAAGGTCGGAAAACTCTCTTGTTATATGCCTTGAGACACTCGCGTTTTTTTCTGGACACAACAATTTGTGAAAACAACTGGTCTTTCATTTCTTCAAGGGACCTGCGTGTTCGATCCACAGCCTCTTTCAGGTCGACCAGCATGTGGTAATCCTCAGGATCCGCGAAAGGACCGCAGTCAACCAGACGCCCAAAGGCCTCATCATGCTCCAGCGCCAGGCGATCAATCCCCGTCAGATCACCCTGCTTCAGTGCGATTACGAGGGCCTCACTCGTTTTCCGAAATGCCTTGATCTCTCCATCAAGATTATGATGCGACATGGATGCCCCCGTAGTGTGTTCCCGGCTGTGCGACCATTCCAATTTCTTCCGGGACCATCGAAGCTCCTGAACCGACCAGTTCCTGGGCCGCTTGTTGCCATGCACTCTGGAGGCTTTCGAGAAGTCCCTTTACCTCCCGAAGAGCGGAAACGTTTCCGGCACGGTTTGCTTCGGTCAATCTCCGAATCATGTAGACATACAGGTTCGAGAGATTACGAACAATCTCCCCGCCCGACTTCCGATCAAGGGCACTGTCCAGTTCACCAATGATGGCAATGGCACGGGAAATAAATTCGCCTTTCTTTGCTATATTGCGTGCCTCCAGGACTCTTTCCGCAAATCCAACAAAGCGTATGGCCCCTTCATACAGGTCAAGGAGTATTCTTGTCTTGTTGGAACTCGTATCTACGTAGACTTTATGATAGGTATTCATCGCCTGTTGCATTCCCTTTGTCCTTTCCGGTTTCCTTTTTCGCCTGCAATTATCCCGCTATTTGCTTGTTCAGATTGGCAAGGGAAGTGATCTGTTGGGTTAAATAACTCCCGGTCGCCTGATAACCGCTGATAAGCTTCTCGAGTGCATTGAACTGGTTTTGAAGTATTTGCTGCTGGGCGTCCAACCTGGTCTGCATCCGGTCCTGCTGATCCTGCAGGTCACTAATGGTACCCTGGATGGAGCTTTGCTGAGTGGTGATTATACCGTCTACAGGATCCAGTACCGCATCGAGGTAATCCGAAAGGGATGTACCGATGGCGTCTGTTGCATCTGAGAAAATGTTGCTCACATCAGATGAATGGTTCGCCAGAGTGTCGGTCAGTTGGCTGTCATCCACCTGCAGTTTGCCGTACCGGCCTAAGGATATCCCGATGCTGACCAAGGTGTCATAACCATCCTGGCTTCCCGAGACCTGCCCCCCCAGGAGATCTGCGAGCCTCTGGGTGATGGACCGGAGAGTGGAATCTCCCAGAAGGGGACCGGACGTCCCGTTCTCTCCTCCGTAAGCCTGTTCTTTGGAAAGTTCATCCGCCAGTTTGTTGTAGGCATCCGCAAAGTCGGTTATTTGTCCCTTGATGGTATCGCTGTCCTGGGAAATCCCCACACCTACGGTTTCGGCGCTGTCGGCCTTCTTGAGGTTCAGGGTTACGCCACTGATCAGGTCATCGATTGTGTTGCTCGACCGTTCCACATCGACCCCATCCACAGTGAGCTGACTATCAGCCGCCTGCTGTGTTGTTACAAAAGCCCCGCTTTCATACAGACTGTCGAGCTGGCCGGATCCCCCATTGGTGATTGTGACGTTGATGGTATTGTCCGCTCCCATTTCTTTAGACGTCAGGGTTAGGTAGACACTCCCCATCCCGTCGTCGAGAACACTGGCTGTAACACCAGCATCGGCACTGTTGATGGCATCGGCAATGCCTGCAAGGGTATCGTTGCTGGAATCGATACTG
>CAZEGG010000025.1:0-19565 GCA_964511755.1 uncultured Desulfobacteraceae bacterium
CTGTTTTCAAAGTCTCCTTTAGTTTCTCTAGGGAAGATATGGAGTTGGAAGTAAGAGAAGAAAGCGGCTCATCACTCTTGTAGATACTTTCAAATTCCTCATCAGAAATGAAAGCTAACAAGGTCTTCCCCAACGCAGTACAGTGGGCGGGTATCTCTGTCCCTATCTTAATATTTGTTGTCAAGATTTCCGGACTGTCAATTTTCGCAATGTATATGACTTCTTTCCCCTCCAAAACGGCCAAATTGCTTGTCTCGTTCGTGAGCTGCGTCAACTCCCGAAGATAGGGCTTGGTTATCTCGACCAAATGTTTTGTACTTTGAACTGCATAACCAAGGGTAAATAGCTTAATCCCCAATCTATATTTCATAGTCATTGGATTTTGCGTAACATAACTACGAGTTCTTAAGGTAGTTATTATTCTATGCACTGTACTGAGACCCATATGCAGGCTTTTACTTATTTCACTTATGCCTATTTCTCGATTGTCACGCGAAAGAAATTCTAACAAATCAAAAGCCTTGTCCACTGCCTTTATTCTTTCACTCTTGCCTGCCATTCTTTCCATATTACGGAAACCTCTTTCCATTTATTGGAAATACTACCATGTGGATTTCAAAAATCAAGTCTTTTTTCCACAGCACCGGTTTCATTTTGCCCGGTTCCTGACCGTTTTTGACAGCGAGTGTCCAAAAGTTGTTGACAGGCTCCCTTCCCAACTGCAAAATTAGCCGGAAGTGGTATATGTATTTTTTGTCCCAACTCCGCCACTTTTTTGGCTGCTATTTCGAAACTTCAACCATGCGAAGAAACCTTGATTCGTAACTCTCCTCCCATAGAGAAGCTTTTGAACTCTGCCAACCTTTTTGATTGGAGTCAAAAATGATTATCGAACTGGAAACCCTGCTTGAAGACAAACCCGGCGCACTCATCAAGATGCTGGAGCCAATCTCAGAAAACAATTGCAATATTCAGGGAGTTTATCACGGCCAGAAACGAGAGGATAACTGTCTCTCCGTCTTCATGAAATTTGAGGTTGCGGACCAAGAAGTCCGAAATATGATGGAAATCATCCAAAGACGGTATGAAGAACTCCATATACAGATTCTCAAGCTGGCACCGATTGGTATTGCAGCAGGAAAGGCGAAGCACAAGAAAAAGGCCATTATGGTGATCCTTGACGGCGCACCGGATCTGCCTTTACCTGAACTCAATGACAAGAGTCCATTGGAAGCAGCTGAAATTCCCACACTGCACAAGCTTACAAAAGAAGGTGTTTGCGGAACTTTCACCGCCTTGGGCCAAGGTACTCTGGTGGGTTCTGATACTGCGATTCTGGCTATATTGGGATATGATCCTTATGAGGTCTACACGGGCAGAGGGCCTCTCGAGGTCGCCGGAGCCGGACTTAACCTTGAGCCCGGAGACATTTGTCTTCGGTGTAACTATGTCACGATTACCGATGACTTTAGGCTGTTGAACCGTACTGCAGGGTACCCTCGAGAAGACATCGAGATCTTGGAAACAGCTTTGAATCAAATCACACTTTCCGATCCAAAAGTGGAATTCAAATTCAGCAATTCCCAGGATTATCGGTGTGTGGTCCGATTCAGGGGATATAACATATCTGCAGACATATCCGATATGGATCCGAACTATAATGCCATCCCTGACGCTCTTGACAACCTGGACCTCCTTGATCCCGGGGATTCAAAAATTTTGATGGCAAAACCGTTGAAACCCACGCCTGAGGCCAAGAATATGGCCAGTATTTTGAATGAATTTGTAAAAAAGGCCCATGAAATTCTCAAGGATTTGCCATTCAATCATGATCGGATTGACAAAGGATTACCCCCCGTAAATGGCCTCATGCCGAGAGGTGCCGGCGAGACACCTTCTTTTCAAAGTTTTAAAGCAAAATGGGGTATGAGCGGAGGTTGCATCGCTGGCACCGGACTGATTAAAGGAATCGGAAAGCTTACAGGCATGGCTGTTCCCCATGTCCAGGGAGCTACGGGTTATGTGGACACCAACTACCTTGGAAAAGCCAAGGCTGCGCTTGAGCTGATTCAGGGAGATTGTGATTTTGTTCTTGTCCATATCGAGGGCATTGATGAAGTCAGCCATGATAAAGACGCCCGAGCAAAGGTGAGAGCCATTGAGAGTTCTTCCGAGATCCTCATACGACATCTTATTGAAAATATTCCCGACGAAGTGGTCCTCTGTGTTCTATCTGACCACACCACCTCGACTCTATTTGGAGATCATACGATCGATCCTGCAGGTATTGTTTTCTGGTCAAAAGAACCTGCGTTCAGAAGGGACCATGCAGATAGATTTTGTGAGACTGAGTTTCCAAAGGGGGCACTCGTAAGGACGGAAGGGAAGGATGTCATGCCGCTGCTCATGGGATACATGCACAGTCTGAAGAAATTCGGAGCATAAGCGTATTCAAGATTCTGCCAGCAAAATGCCGTCTTTATTTTGCACCAGAAGCCACTAGTGGCCGGTTGCCAACGTGCGTATTCATATATGCCCGGTGTCGCGCAGCGCCACTTTCTCGTGCGGGAAAACGGCCCTGAACACACGGCAGCCATCCCGCCCCATGATGTGCTTGACCAGACTGTGTCCCCATACTTCCTCTGCATGCGCCACGAAAGACGAGGGTGAAGTACGCTGCCCCGCCGGCGGATCGTTCACCGAATCAGCAGCGCTCGGAAGCGGCATGTTTTTTGAGCACGGGTACGACCTCATGCCTGCATTCCTTGGGAAGCATGAGAACTTGACACGGAACGCATTTTTGAAATAGGTTTCACGTGTCGTTTTTTCGCGGGACCACAATCAATACGCAATAGACAACAGCCAAGAAAAGCAAAAGGAGAAGAGAAAATGAACATTCTGTTTTTTGGACCGAACGGCAGTGGAAAAGGCACGCAAGGCGCCATCGTCAAGGAGAAATACTCTATTCCCCATATCGAAACAGGCGTCATCTTCCGTGACAATATCTCCCGGGGCACCGATCTCGGAAAGGAAGCGAAAGGGTATATTGACAGGGGTGAACTGGTCCCGGACAGCATCACCATTCCCATGATCCTGGATCGTCTCAAAGAAGACGACTGCAAAAACGGGTGGCTCCTGGACGGATTTCCCCGAAATTTGACCCAGGCGCAGGAAATGGACAGGGCCCTGAAAATAGAGGGCATCCATGTGGATGCAGTCATCGAGATCGTTCTGGACCGCCAGATCGCAAAAAACAGGATCATGGGGCGGAGACTCTGCGTCAACGACAACAACCATCCCAACAATATCTTCATCGACGCCATCAAACCGGACGGCGACCGGTGCAGGGTGTGCGGCGGGGACCTCAAAACCCGATCGGACGACCAGGATGAAGCGGCCATCGATCAGCGCCACAACATCTACTACGATGCCGGAACAGGGACCGTGGCGGCTGTCAATTTCTACAAAGACCTTTCCGCCGGCAACGACGGTCATCCAAGAATAATCGAACTGGACGGAAGGCCGGGGGTAAAAGAAGTCTCTTCGGAACTGATGGCAAAACTGGAGCTCTAGACAAGGACATGAAATTCTATACGGCCGTCAACTGCATGGATGGACGGGTACAGCTTCCGGTCATCACGTATATCCAAAACCGGTTCGGCGCTACCTACGTGGATATGATCACCGAACCGGGCCCGAATCGTCTGCTTGCCGACCGAACCGATGCAGCGCTGGCGGAGTCCATTCTGAAGAGGGTAAGAATCTCCGTTGAAAAGCATGGCTCAGGGGGAATTGCGGTTGTCGGTCACTATGACTGCGCCGGGAACCCTGCTCCCAAAAAGACGCAGGTTGCCCAGACGGAAAAGGCAGTTCGACTCCTGCGGAAAGAGCACCCTGCCATTGAGATTGTCGGCCTGTGGGTGGACAAGAACTGGGAAGTGAGTGAACTGCAGCTTCGGGATGGGATCGCGGCGTCGGGGGAGTGACGGAACGATTCCATGTGCCCTTGTTTCCGGCTTATGCTGCAAAAAAGCGCTACGTCGTGATCCGTGCGGGGATGGTAGTGATGGGAAGGATCACGGTGAACGTTGTCCCCTGCCCCTCTTTGCTTGCCACACTGATACGCCCGCCGTGCTTTGCCACGATTCCCTGGGAGACGCTGAGCCCCAGACCGGTCCCCTTGCCTTTGCCTTTGGTGGTGAAGAACGGATCGAAAATGGACGGCAGTATGTGGTCGGGAATACCCGACCCAGTGTCTATGACTTTCACTGCCACATAGTTGGGGTCATCGGCAGGAAGCACAATGATCTGGATCCTGTTTCCCTTGGAAGAAGCATCAACGGCATTCAGGATAAGGTTCAAAAACACCTGTTCCAGTTGCTGAACATCCCCGTGCACGCGAGGCAGGTTGTCGGTGGCCTGAAATTCAATCTTGATGCCTGACAGCTTTATCTGGTTCGAAGCCAGGGCGATGGTCTCCCGCAGCAGTTCGGTCAAATCCAGGGATTCCAACTGAGAACTGCTTTCCCTGGCAAAGTCGAGCAGATTGCTGATGATTTTCTTGGAGCGGCCCGACTCGGTGATCAGGTCCTGTATCATGTCCCTGCGCTCGTCATCATCCAGGGAGTCATAATCCTCGAGGAGCATGTGGGCCGTAAGTGTGATGTTGTTCAAGGGATTATTCAGCTCGTGCGCCACTCCTGCCGTCAGTGTACCGACAGCCCGCATCTTGTGCGATTGGACCAGGATGGCCTCCCGGTTCTCCAGTTCCAGGATCATCTGGTTGACGGCAATGGCCATGTCGGTAAATTCATCCTGGTAGCGCTTGGCGGGGGTAATAGGGGTAAAGTCCCCGGACGCAATTCGTTTGGCATACCTCGAAAAGCGCCTTGTATTGCCGAGGATCCTGCTCCCCAGGAATGACGCGTTCAGGACCAGGAAAATGAGCAGGATGACGAGTGAATAGATGTGTATCGTACGCGAAAGGGAAATAATTTTGGATAAAGCCGCCCTATCTCTTCTTATGAGATCCTGGGCCATGGAGACCATTTGCCCGCCATATTTTCTCAATCCCAGTTCGGTCTCCTTCTTCAGGCGAAACTGGTCCGGTACAAAAACATCACTCTCCTGCATGACCGAAAGCTTCTCCAGGAGCCTCCGATACTTGTCCATGTCTGAAACGATGATTGCGTGCGTATCCTCCCCCAGGATTTTCCTGAGTTCGCCTTCATTTCGTTTCAGTGTCTCCCCGGCCTTTTCGACATTATCCAGAGCATCATCCAGATTGGTCCCGTAGAGAAAAAAATTCTTTTCAAAGCGCCGTGCCTGGACAATTTCAAGGGTAAACTCATTGGCGATTTCCAGAAAATGGAGTTTCGTGGCGACTTGGGAACTGGTCATTATGAGGGCTGCCGCGATTCCCGCGGCAAAGAGGAAGACCAGAAGAAAGCTGAGGTAGATCTGGAGGCGCAGGGTGATACGTTTTCGAGAAAGAAGGGCCTTGTGGGCTTCCTCCACCGCCTTTATGCGGTCATACGTTCCCTCGAGAACGCCTGCTTCTTCCTCCACTCCATTCTTGTACAATACTTGCTCCGGGGTCATGTCCCTGCATCCGGCGCCGGTGCCGGCGCCGTCCTATCCGTTGTCTGTTGCGGGGCTTTCAAAGTCGATGGACGAGCCCAGGGCCTTTGCGGCCTTGGCAATCACTTTTCTGAGATCATCAGGTTTAAACGGTTTCGCGATAAAATCGAAAGCCCCCTTTTCCATTGCCTCGCGGGCCACAGCCATCATGGCGTAGCCCGTAATCATGATCACCTTGGTACGTTTCGATTTCTTGACCACCTCTTCCAGCACCTGCAGGCCGTCAATCTCATCCATCCGGATATCAGTAACCACGATATCAAATTCTCTCTCATTGATACGGTCCAGGGCCGCCTTCGGATCTTCAAAGACCTCTACGTCACAGCCGATCTTGGCAAGGGCCGGTTTGAGTCTCTTGCCCACAATGGGCTCATCATCCAGGAGCAGAACATCCAGCCGTTCAGACATGACATCCTCCTTGTTTGCTTGTTTCCATCCATAAATGGCTGTTTTTCACAATCTCATCGTCAATCTGCGGGATCACTTGTGCGACGTACTAACGTACGTCTCCGCGTAATCCCTTGACTTCCTTGATCTTGTAAAAAATATCTCATTTCTGGATTGGAAACTCGCTAGTGCTCAACTTCTATTTGTGGATGCGCACTAGCTTGTGATTCGCTCTCACCGGGCGCTCTCGGCCGCCTGCCTGAAAATATCGGTGGCCACATGCACTTCCACATAGCCTACCCCCTCGATGCCGCTGACCAAGTCCTTGATGGCCTCCGTCCGTTTCCGCTTTTCTCTTTTCACCGCCTTGGTTTCCACCACCACCGTTTTTCCATCCGCCGTTACCTTGACGTCGGGAAATCGTTCCATGAGGAGAACCCGCACCCTGCCGGCGAGTTCTTTATCCCGGAGACATTTGATCGAATAGGTCATGGGTTTGAATTTCCGGTATCCCGCCGTATCGACTATGGTTTTCACCGCCTCGTCGGGGTCTATCTGGCTCAAGCTGATGACCATGTCATAGTTGGAGGGATCCGTTTCGTCCAGGTTGAAGGCATCGCGCGACCAACGTCTGCGTTGTTCTTCATGCCGTTTGAGCACCTTCTTCACCCTTTCCGGGGAAGCACCCGCTTCCAAGGACAGTTCGCGGGCCAGTGCGCCGGGGTCGGCGAGAACCCGCACTTTCAGAGCATGGGAAACACCCAGAACATACAGGTGCGCCGCCAAACCATGGCAGACCACATTGTCATCAAGGAGGTGTCCAAGGGTAGCCTCCTGGATGTAGGCAAGGTACCTGTTCCTGAGCTTAGAAGAGAGGCCCAAAAAGGACGGTGTCTCATCCAGCGCCCTTACGAGCTTTTCCTCCTGCAAACCATACCTTGCACACACCGGTGACAGGATTTCCCGGTCCACATAATCGTACCCCATGGCCTGCCCGGTCTTTTCCCCAATTTCCCGGCCCGTCCCATAGGAGTCGGAAGAAATGATGATTATGGGCATAATAGCATCCTCTCAATTGCGGGTTCCCGTTTTCCCTCAATCCAATGGATCTTGGACTGTTCGGGTCGAAAAATGCCGTCAGGCTGTTTCAAGTCAAGGGCTCTCGTGCTATGGATGCAGGAAGCCGGGCCCCTACGATCCCGTTTTATACCGCGTCCCGAGGAATAGGCACTCCTGCATGGACCTCAAGGTTGTT
The DNA here is from genome assembly GCA_964511755.1 of uncultured Desulfobacteraceae bacterium. Classification (GTDB taxonomy): domain Bacteria; phylum Desulfobacterota; class DSM-4660; order Desulfatiglandales; family Desulfatiglandaceae; genus B46-G9. The sequence goes on from CAZEGG010000025.1 coordinate 7,283, forward strand.
TATTCCCTTGATCTCCTTTTCCAGCTCCTTTGCCCGCTTCTTGAGCTTGCCGACCTGACGATCACCGGCCTCGGTGAAGATGAGAACATTCCCGCTCTCAACGGTGACCCCCACATCAAAAAACGGGTCCACGAGAGCAGCTTTCACCCGGCAGGCCAGCTCAAGGTTCTTTATCTTCCTCCGGTAACTCTCCGTGGTCTTGAATTGGTCTTTTGTAGCGGCCTGGCAGATAAAATCAACGGCATCGGAAACCGTCAGCTTGCCGATGTGAACAACGAGGTCATACAAGGAGCTGTCCCAGGGATCCACCCCGTAAAGGCTCTTGGTCCATTTTCTCCGTTCCTCATCGTCCTTCTCCAGGAGAGCACGGGCATCTTCTTCGCTGGTGACTTCCCGTTGCATCTCTGCCCTGACCCGGTCAGCCATGTCGGCAATGATCCTCACCTTCAGCAAATTGGGCACGCCGGTGAGCAAAACGTGGCCGGCAAGTCCATGATACACCACGTTATCGTCTGCTACCCGGCACACCAGTGCGCTTCGGATGTATGCGATGAAGATTTGCTTGCCGTGTTTGAAGCGGTCCAGAATCGAGGGTGCGTCGTGGATCGCACGTATGAGTTTCACCTCCGGGATATGGAAACGGTCGCTGGCATCAAGGAGAACATCCCGGCTCACGCAGTCGTATCCCAGGCGCTGGGCGACCTTTTCGGCCACCTCTTTCCCTTTACTGTAAGATCCGCGTGATATTGTTATGATTGCCATCAGATTTCTTCCCTGCTTTCCGGGTTTACACACCATATACCACGTATATCATTCCGATCATAACCGCAATGAAAACAAAACTTATCAGGATCCCCGCCTTCATGAAATCTACGCTCCTGTACCGCCCGGGGCCCATATAGAGAGCGTTGACCTGGTGCGTGGGAAGCATAAAGGAGTTGCTGGTGGCAAGGCCGACCACGAGGGCCGCCATGCGGGGATCTGCGTGGGCCGCTATGGCCATGTTGACCACGAGGGGTACCAGAAGCACCGTGGCCCCCACATTGGATATCACCAGGGTAAAGACGGTCGACAGGATTCCGATCACCGTCAAAAGAATAATAGGCGGTACTGTGCCGATGGCATTCAACACGGCATGAGCTATCCACGCGGCCGTTCCCGTCTTCTCGGTTGCGATACCCAGAGGGATCAGACCGGCCAGCAGAAAAATCGTCCGCCAGTCCACCGCCCGGTAAGCCTCATCGATGCTGAGCACCTGAGTGACAATCATGCCCAGGGCGCCGGTCATGAGGCTTACAGAAAGCTGGATCTTGAATATCATAATCATGGTCAAAGCCACAGCCAGCCAGAGTCCGGCCCACATGGCCTTTTCAGGACGCATCAGTTCCACGTCTATGGGCGTTGTAAAAAGGAGACTCCTTTCCTCCTGAAGCAATTTGAGCCGATGCCAGGTTCCCTGTATCAGGATTGCGTCACCCACATTCAGCACAAGATCTCCTATTTCTGCCCTGTACGTCTCTCCGTGTCGATAAATGGCGAGCGGCGTCACGCGAAAACGGTCCTGCAGATTTACCTGGTTGAGAGTCTTGCCCGCAACAGGGGAACGAGGGGCCACAACCGCTTCCACAGTACCCGATGTTGTCTCAGACACGTCGTCCTTAAAAACCTCCAGCGCGTCCTTGAGCATCATGCCCTCTTCCTCTGCCATGCGACGGACATCTTTCTCCCGGCCATACACCAGGAGGTCTATGTCCGATTGGACCTCATCTTCGGAAGCCGGAGAAAGAAGCTTGAAATCAGGCGGTTCAATAACACCGACTACATTAACAAGATAGCGGCGTTTCAGATCTTCAACGAGCACCGGTTCCCGATAATGGGTAAAATCAGGGGGGGTATGCAATTCGTAAGGTTCGCCAAGTTCTTCGAGGGCATGGCGCAGCCCAGGCGCCGGTCCTTCGTCGACGGAGTCCGTGGATCCCCGGGGCAGGATGAACCGGCCGAAAAGGATAAAACAGGCGATCCCGCTCATAACCAGGGCCAGCCCTATGGGGGTGACGTCAAACAGGTGAAAAGGCCGGAGATGAAAGGGCTCCAGGAGGTCGTTGAGGAGGATCAGCGGGCTGCACCCCACCAGGGTAATAGTCCCCCCGAGGATCGCGGAAAATCCCACAGGCATCAGGAGTCTGCTCAAAGGGATTTTGAGCATCTTGCTCACCCGCTGAATCGCAGGAAGAAACAGCGCAGCTGCGCCGATGTTCTGCATGAAACTGGAAATGCCGGCCACCGTCAGCGAGATGGCAATAACCACGCGAGATTCGCTTCTCCCGGCGACCCGGAGCACCGGCCGTACCAGTCGATTGATAAGCCCGGTCTTATCCAGGCCGGCGCCGATAATAATGACCGCGATGATAGAAATCACCGCATTACTGCTGAAGCCCACAAAGGCCTCTCTCGCTGTTACAAGATGAAGCAGTGGGAGGGCCACCATCATGAGAATCGCAACCACATCAACCCGCACCCATTCGGCGATGAACAGGAAAATGGCTACCCCGATCATGATCATTACGAGGATCATTTCAGTCGTCAATGGTTCCATAGATCAGTTTCCTCTCAGGTCTCACCAGGGCTGAACACGGGATCATTCGGACGCGACGTTTGACCGTTGGATGATAGGAAAAAGAGAAGGTATAAGTCAAGAATAAAACAGCGCTTTTGGGGACCATCACGTGAGCAGGATGACGCCCCGAAAAAACGCATAGTCCAATGCGAAAAATAATGGTATAAGTCAAAAAGGACACGTTATCACGGAGAAAATTCCGTAACTGCCGAGTTCGAAAAAGGATTTTTTTGACCGGGACAAAGCTCCGAAGGACCGTTGAGACCCCTGAAAAGAGCACGCAGCCGCATCAGTTTTTTTTCACGGGAGGGAAAAACACTTTTTTCTGAATACCCTCAAAGGGTTTCAATATGAAAACCATTCGCACAAAAATAGCCGTTTTTTTCGCATTGTGTCTTGTTTTTGTGGGAGTGCTCACCGGCCTCTACTACCAGAACACAATGAGCCTCAGAAAAAAGCTGGTTATCATACAGAATTTTGACGATCTCCTGAAGAATATCCTCGAACTGCGGCGGTATGAAAAGAATTTCACCTACTACCATGATCCGACAAGTCTCGATGAGAGCGTGTTCTATTTTTTCAAGATCGAGGACGCCTTCAGCCGATTCAGACAAGAGATCGCCCAGGTTGTTGGCAAGAAAGAATGTGATGCATTTCAGAGAGATATGGCCGATTACAAGGACATTTTGGGACAGAGCATGAGTCTGGCCAAGACGGGCACGCCGGAAATGAACCTTGAAGGAATCCGAGAAAAAGGTAAGGCCCTCGTGGACTTTGCCCAAAAGCTTATCAAAATGAAGCGCCGCAGAATAGAGCACGCCCTCAGTCGAAGCCTCATTATGCCGTTCGCCTCTTTTGCAGCCTTCATCATACTGATCGCGGTAGTGTTTCAGCTCGTAAATCGCGGTATACTGAGGCCCCTTTCCCTCGTGGAACGGGCAACAGAGGAAGTGGCAAAAGATACCTTCACGCCGATCGCTTACCCGGAGGAGAAAGGAGACGAAATATCGCGCTTGATTGCAGCGTTCAATAAGATGGCACAGGAACTGGAATCACGGCAGGAGGCGTTGCTCCAGTCCCGTAAAATGGCATCCATCGGGACATTCACGTCGGGTATTGCCCATGAACTCAATAATCCCATCAACAATATGTCCCTGGTCGTCGAATCCTTGATGGAAGATGACGAGATAATGGATCACGCTGAACGTATGCGGCTTTACCGGGACCTCATGAACCAGGCCGACCGATCCAGTGAGATCGTACGGAACCTCCTTGAATTTTCCCGGGCGAGGCACCCCCGCTTGGAAGAAGTGTCCCTCGAAAGACTGGTGGAGAAGACGGCCCGTCTCGTGAAGAACGAACTCCGTTTGAACCGTATTACATTTTCCAAAGAAATCCGTGGCCGGATACCCAGTCTGAAGATAGATAAGGGCGGGATCCAACAGGTCCTGCTCAACCTGTACCTCAACAGTATTCAGGCCATGGACGGAGGAGGAACGCTGAAGGTAGTGGTCGGCCTGGATCATGACAAGAATGAAATCAGAATGGACGTGATGGATACGGGAAGAGGGATAGCCTCTGAAGATCTTCAGTCCATCTTCGACCCCTTCTTTTCCACAAAAAAGGAGGGGGAAGGGACGGGACTGGGACTCTCGGTCTCCTACAATATCATAAAGAAACACGGAGGCCGGATAAGCGTTGAGAGCCGGCCCGGAAAAGGCGCTTGCTTTTCAATATTTCTTCCTCTGGATGAGAATAAATGAAACACTCCTATGGAATCCACTCCCACTGTGTGGCGGTCATTGACGACGAAACCGTCGCCTGCCGCGAAATAAGGCGGGCTCTCATGAAGGACCATCATCAGGTAAAAATCTTTCATGACGGGGAATCGGCGTTAAAAGAATTGAGCTCTGATCCCTGCGATCTCGTCCTTTGCGATCTCAGGCTTCCAGGCATGGACGGCCTGCAAGTCCTCAAGAAAATAAAGCAGGATCACCCCTGGACCGAGGTAATTATCATAACCGCTTACAGCACGGTTGAAACGGCGATAGAGGCTATTCGTGAAGGAGCATTTCATTATGTAACAAAACCGGTTAAAATGGCTGAACTCAGATCCCTCGTTTCTCGATCCTTGGAAAAGGTGCGTTTGGTTCAAGAAAAAGAATCTCTCAAAAAGGCTCTTTTTTCCATATCCCGAAAACAGGACCTTATTGGCCGCAGTCATGCAATCATGGAGGTTCAGAAGCTTGTACGCAAAGTCGCCGACCTGAACTGCAATGTGCTCATTCAAGGAGAGAGCGGGACCGGCAAGGAAATCGTTGCCCGATCCCTCCACTCTCAAAGCGCAAGACGCGACAAGCCTTTTGTTTCTTTTAACTGCGGCGGTTTCACCCAGGAGCTCATCGCCAATGAGTTGTTCGGTCATGAAAAAGGCGCCTTCACAGGAGCTGTGGATACCAAGGTAGGCCTTTTGGAGGCCTCCGACAAGGGCTCTATTTTTCTTGATGAGATCGGCGAAATGCCCACCAGCATGCAAGTAAAACTACTCAGATTCGTTCAGGAAAGAACCGTTCTGCGTGTCGGAGGAATCAAGCCCATTTCGGTAAATGTGCGCCTGATCGCCGCCAGCAATCAAGACCTAAAGGCATTGGTGAGAGAAAGAAAATTCCGTGAGGATCTTTTTTTTCGTCTTCATGTCGTCCTCATTTCACTGCCGCCTTTGAGGGCCAGAAAAGAAGACATCCCCATTCTGATCAATCACTTCCTGACCCATTACAGAGCATTATTCGGCAAGAATATCTCAGGCCTCGATCCGGAGGCCATGGAAATACTTCTTCGCTATCCTTTTCCCGGCAACGTTCGTGAATTGGAGAACATCATTGAACGTACCGTAGCTCTCGCTGACGGACCTGTTATTCACCCCAAAGACCTCCCCACCGACCTCCAGCAGCTTTCCATCAGTGCCCTGGACAACGGTGTCCTTCCGTCTCTGGAAGAAAAGGAAAAGGAATATATTCGTCAGGTCCTTATGCATACCAACTATAAAAAAGGGGTTGCCGCAGAGATACTGAAAGTTCCAAGGACGACTCTGTGGCGCAAAATGAAGAGATTCGGCCTCGCCTAGCACAATCCCCTGTCCCCCAGACTTTTCCTTTTCATTCTGAAACAATACGCCAAACCATTTGTTTTCATAAGGTTAATTGGCGAAGTCGTTTTATCGTGCGCCGTTATTGTTCCAATCTGCAACGGGTCACACTTTGTCATTCTTAGGTTTATAGCAGTAATATACTGAAAACACATCATAACTTTCCTTGGCACGAATCTTGTCTACTGGCTTTGTGCAAAGAATAGAATCGCTCAGGAGGCATGGAGAATTGGTCAGTCAAAGGAGAATCCTGGTTCCGCTGGGTCCAAAAAGCAAGGATCTGAAAGGTGTGTACCATGCCATCGCCCTGGCAGAAAGGATGAAGGCGAAAATTCTCATCCTCCAGATTGAAAATCAGGAAGATGAAGACGGGAGCAACGTCTGGAAGGAGAGAGTCCTGCTTGATCTGGTCAACAGCGCTTCACAGGAGGGACTGGCCGTCTCACATCACATCGCATATGGAACAGTGGAAAAAGAAATCCTGGAGTTCATAAAGAATGAGTCCATAGAGCTGGTGGTGCTGGGAGAGGAGGATCAAATGGCTCAATCTCTCATCCGAATCAGGACGAAGGTACCTTTTCAGATCATCCAGGTGAAGGAAAAAGACGATGTGGACTATCTCTAAAAAGGAGGTCAGCTCAGAATGTCTATCGTTATGATTTCGAGCGCCGCTCATGACGTCGGAGAAGAGCTTGCTCTGAGCCTTGAGAAAAAGACGGGTTGGCCGTCGTTGAGCAGGACTGAGTTGGTTGAAGAGGCACGGGAGCACGGTATCAAACTGGGACGCCTCGAGACTTCCATCATCAAATCACCGGTTGTGCCTGAAAGGCTGGGCAAGGAAAAGAACCTCTACCTGGCATTCATTACGGCGATCCTCTGCGAAAAAGGCAAAGGGGGCAATCTTATCTATCAGGGAAGAGCGGGGCACCTGCTCCTGCCCGGAGTCACTCACCGGCTCCGGGTGGGTTTAATGACCCCCGGCGAAACGCGAGTCGAGAACGCCATGAGAGATTTGCGGTTGCCAAGAGAAAAGGCCCAGGTCTACCTGGAACAACTGGATGAGGACTTCAACAAATGGGTGCGGTATGTTCACGGTGTGGAGCGGTTGGATCCCGCACAATACGATCTTTTTGTCAATCTCCATAATGTGAGTCTCCCAAATATTTCTGCGACCCTGTGCGGCATGGCTGAATTACCGGATTTCCAGCCGACGCCGGTGAGCCTGAGATTGATGGATAACCTTGATCTGACTGCCAGGGCAAAAGTGCTCCTGGCGACCCATGAACTGACCCGGGATCTCGATCTGGGAATCCGGGCCGTGGATGGCGTGGTTACCGTCACCTATATGCCTCGTCAGGAGGGCGCAGCGGAAGCCATTCTGGAGGTGCTGCAAGGGCTCAAGGGATGCAAGGAGGCCAGATGCACAATGGCTGAGACCAACATCCTGTGGGTTCAGGAATCATTCAGCGCGGATTCCGAGAACTTCCAGGAAATCGTCCAGCTGTCCCGGCGGTGGGGTGCAGCCGTGGAACTCCTCCGGGTGGCGCCGATTGCGCAACGGGTACAAGACCTCCCTGAACAAAACCATAGGGTGGAGAAGACTCCTGTTCAAGAAACAGCAGGAGACACATACACCGGAGGCGTGGAAGACGACGCCGTTGAGCCTGAGGGAGAGGACAGCGGGCTTACCCACACAATGGAAGCGCTCGTATCTGTGGGCCGTTCCGCAGGGGGAGAGACAATATATGGAGCCAAGGATGAAATCATCGACAAGATACGAGGCGAAAGCAACTGTTCTCTGGTCGTACTGGGAGACTTATTTCTCGAGAAAGGTCATGAGGCCCGAACGCGCTTGATTCGGGAACTGTCTCTTGCCATCCGGGAACGGCTGAAGGCGCCGATCATCACCGCCGATGAAATGAGGTCACGATTCCTTTTCGGCAAAAAACAGGCAATAAAGCTTCTTGGTTTTACTGCCCTGGTCATCTGTATCTACACCCTGGTTTTTTCTTTCCAGAAGCCGATCCTGAATTTCCTGGGCGGAGAGATTCACGAGCAGTGGAAATGGCTGGCTTCAATCGCCGTAGCCCTGTTTGTTCCCTTTGTCGCCTACTGCTACAGTGCGGTCACGGGTCTGATCCTGAAATTGATTGGAATTGATTAGACCCGAGATGGCTGTCCTGTGGATCGATCGAGGACGGCGACGTGCTTGGTTCCTGAGCAAACCGAAGGAGGTGGAAAATGCATCATCTGGCTGTCCATTTTGTTGACATCAATCTGGCTACCGGCTTGCAGGTTGTCCTTCTGGGATTCATCGGCGGCGTGCTGAGCGGCTTCATCGGCAGCGGCGGGGCCTTTTTCATGACGCCCGGGATGATGAACCTCGGGGTTGAGGGCGTGATCTCAGTCGCCAGCAACATCACCCACAAGTTCGGCAAGGCCATGGTGGGATCCAGGAAACATGGCGAGGCAGGAAATGTGGACAAAAAGCTGGCTGTCTTTGTGCTGGGGACTGCGATTATCGGCATCCAGCTGGCAGTCGTAATAGCCAGCAAGCTCTTTCGTGAAGGGACAGGTCACGGCGCAGCAAAGGGCGCGGGTGCGAACCTCTACATCAGCATCGTTTTTGCCACCATCCTCCTGGGCGTTGCCTTGTCCATGCTCAGTGACCTGATCAAGACCTCTCGCGAGCCCGAAGGCGGGGCGGGACCTTCCACAAGGATAGCCGATTTTCTGGCCAGGTTCAACCTTCCTCCCGTGATTCACTTCAAAGTCGCCGACACAAAGGTGAGTCTGTGGGTTATTTTGGCCGTAGGAACGGCCACCGGGTATCTGGCAGGAACCATAGGCGTGGGAGGCTTCATCGGCGTGCCGGCCATGATTTACGTATTCGGCGTCCCGACTGCCGTGGCAGCCGGGACGGAGCTGTACCTTGCCATGTTCATGGGCGCATACGGAGCCCTGAGTTACGCATACCAGGGATTTGTGGACATCCGGTTGACTTTGCTGCTCTACCTGGGTTCCCTGGTTGGAATCTATCTGGGTGTCTATGGAGTGAAGGTGGTCAATGAGAAGATCATTCGTCTCGTGACCAGTCTGATTATTCTGTTGTGCGTCTTAAGCCGGATAATCGCCATTCCCATCTACCTGCGTCAACTCGGCTACCTCTCTATTGATGCCGGATGGGATCGCTATTTCAATCTTGTGAGCAAGTTCTTCCTGTTCGCCAGCGGCATTTCGGGCTGTCTTGTCATTCTGTTCTATGTGGTCCGGGCATATAGACAGAGGAGAGAAATGCACAGAACCCTGCAATTCGCAGGCGGTTCTCCCGTGAAACGGGGAGAGGCAAGTCCGGCGTAAAAAATCTCTGGGAATTTGTTTACGAATTCCAACTTCAATCCTGAGGAGGAGAAGAAATGGGAGATGGACTCGATATTCTGGTTCTGGATGATGAGCCAATCGTGGGCGAGCGCCTGAAACCGGCCCTCGAAAAAGAGGGACACCAGGTCGAGATCTTTGTCGATCCTAATCGAGCCCTGGAACGAATTTCGGAAAAGGCGTTCGATATCGTGGTAACGGACATTCGCATGGATGAAATGGACGGCATCCAGATCCTGGAAAAGGTATCGGAAAAATCAAACCGGACAAAGGTCATCATGATTACCGGGTATGCCACGCTCGAGGTGGCCCGGGAATCCTTGACCAAAGGGGCGTTCGATTTCATTGCCAAGCCGTTCAAATTGAGAGAAATGCGCGCAGCCATCAAAAAGGCTGCTGAAGCACTCGAGAATGAACGGGATGCAGGGTAGAACAAAGGAAGCCTGAAAGAAATCATGGGAGGAAGATATGCGAATTCTCGTTGCAATTGACCAGCATCCTTACAGCACCAGTACGGTCGATGTGGTAGCTGAACTGGCGGCGAATACCTGGGCAAACGTCACCATACTTGGCGTCTTGCTGAAAAGATCCCCCGGGGGAAAAATGGCGGCCTCTTCCGAAGCGTGGGATATGGACCATCCTTTAGCCACAGCGCTCCTTGAATATCAGAGGAGGTTTCTCGATCATTTCAACAAGGATGAATGTCCGTATACACAGCGCGATTTCGGCTACCGGCTCATTGAGGTCCGGAAAGGCGTCTGGGAAGAGCTGTACGTGGCCAAAAGTGCCAGGAAAGAACTGCGGGCACGAATAAGAGTGGGAAATCCGGTCAAAGAGATCCTGGCCGAAGCCCAGGAAGAGGAAATGGATCTCATCGTGATCGGGTGCGATTATTCCAGGGGCTGCGAATGGGAAGGCGGGGCCGGGGTTCCCCAAAAAGTCGTCAATGACGCCGCCTGTTCGGTTCTGGTGTCCAAAGAGGCGAAAGAGGTGAACAAGATCGTCTGCTGCCTGGATCACGCCTTGGTCAGCCAGCAATCCCTTGAGATGATAAATCAGCTGGTCACCCTGCACAAGGCCAAGCTCGAGATCATAGGTCTGACCGAGGGCGAGGAACTCAAAGCAGAGGTCGAAAGGAAGATGGACACCATCCTCAGATACTACACGGCTCGTGGCATCGAACCGTGGATAGAGATTGTGGAGCTGGCGTCTCTGGATGCCTTTATCTCCCAGGAGGCCCGGCGGGGGCTCATGGCCCTCTGGATGGGAAAGAGATCCATGCTGGAAAAGGTTTTTCCCAAGGCCAAGGTCAGTAGGTTGATCAAAGGCAGCGAGTACTCCGTACTCATCCTCAGATAAATGTTGAGGTGACACTGCCGGATTCAGACAACGAAGGTTCACCGCATGGCTGCATGGTTCAAAAAATACGTGAATCTGCAATATAAGCTCAATTTTTTTATTTATCTCGGCATATTCATACTTTTATTGAACTTTCCCGTGCTCTACCTGGGCGTAACCAACGTGAACCAAGGCATCCGGGACCTTGAACTGACAGAGGACTTGTACAATACGATTCTGGAGATGAGGAGGTACGAGAAGAATTTTCTGCTGTACCACAATGAGGAAGCCCTTGAATCCACCAAATATTACCTTGACCTGGCAACAAGATCATTTTCCAAGAAATTGAGGTATTCGGGAAAATCCCGTTCCCGGATAGGAACCATTCAGCTGGAAAGAGGGCTCAAAGAGTATGCTGCGCTTGACATGCTGAACACCACGCAGCAGGGGACTGCGAATCCGAACAAAGCCGCGCAGGAAGAGATCAGGTCAGTGGGAAAACAACTGGTGGATGCCGCGCAACTCCTGTTGAAAGCTGAGAGGGCACATATTGCCAATGAAGCAAAAAATGCCTTGAGATGGCCGCTTGTTTTCATGGGGGCAATGTTTTTCCTGTTCGTGACGGGAGCAAGGTTGATCATCAAGAAGGTGGTCAGGCCGCTTGCCAAGATAGAAAGGGCCACGGAAAAGGTTGCCTTAGGCGATTTCAGCCCGATTTCCCACATGGGCAGCGATGAGAGCCAGGTAGATCATCTGATTATTGCCTTTAATAGAATGGCAAAGGAGCTCGAAGCCAGGGAGGAGCAGATTATCCATTCCAGGAAGGTCGCCTCCCTGGGAACCCTCGTTTCCGGAGTTGCCCATGAATTGAACAACCCGATCAATAATATTGTATTGACGGTGGACTCACTCGTCGGCAGGAGAAAAATCTCCGAGGAAAGGCGGTCCGTATTGCTGGACGACATCCTCAACCAGGCGCTTCGTGCGAGCGAGATTGTAAAGAATCTTCTCGAGTTCTCCCGGGCTGAGATATCCAGCTATAACGAAGTGGATTTGGCGATCCTCCTGCGGGAGACTATTCAGATCTCCAGGAATCACATGACCTTGGCCAAGGTGCATTTGCATGATGAAATTTCCGCTGACTTGCCCAAAATCAACGGGAATCATCAAGGGTTGCAGCAGGTATTTCTGAACCTCATCACCAATGCCGTTCAAGCGATGCCGGGGGGCGGCGATCTGACGATTCGTACCAGTGTGGAGAACGACAATAAAATAAAGGTGCTGGTTCGGGATACCGGTTCGGGGATTTCGGAAGAACATCTGCCGCACATTTTTGACCCTTTTTTTACCACAAAGGATGTGGGCAAGGGAACGGGGTTGGGTCTTTCGGTCAGTTACGGGATTATCAAGAAACATGGCGGGCAGATCACTGTGAAAAGCGAGCCTGGAAAAGGTACCACGTTTGCCGTTGTTCTGCCGGCCCTTAACAAAGCGACAAGACAATAACGACTTGACGGAACAGGGAACATTTGTCGTCGGCGTTCTGCGCTGTTGCACGAGTGATTTTTGCACTATTACTGCTTAGGACCTCAAGATTTGAATGAAAGGAGTTGACATGTCTTGGTTTATTTATTTACCTATTGCACACCATAGCGTTCTCTTGCCGGTTATTGTCGGCCTGGGATTTCTGGTCGGATTGCTGTCGGGCCTGTTTGGTGTAGGAGGTGGTTTCCTCATGACGCCGCTGCTCATTATGATCGGAATTCCTCCAACCGTCGCCGCAGCATCAGATTCCAACCAGATTG